>NZ_JBOFBG010000005.1:0-279241 GCF_051594305.1 Paenibacillus sp. IHBB 3054
TGAATATAGGTCAGGTAGAGAATTATACGGCGGATGCAATAAGCTCATCTTCGTCGTTGTCGTTATTGAAGGCATCCCGGTCGAACTCTCCTTCGGAGTTGGCCACCAACAGGGCGGTGACGGTTGTTCCGGTCGCATTTACAGCTGTGCGGCCCATGTCGATCAGTGCTTCCACACCGGCGACGATTGCGATACCCTCAAGCGGCAGGCCCAAAGCGGTAAGTACGACGGTTGTCGAGATCACTGCGGGTCCGGGCACACCGGCAACTCCGATGGAGGAAATGATGCTGACAAAGACTAGCAGAATATAGTCGGTCAAGCCAAGGTCTATTCCAAATACCTGTGCAGTGAAGACAGCAACAATGGCCGGCCAGATCCCGCCGCAGCCGTTGAAGTTGACTGACGCCCCAAGGGGAGCGACAAAGCTGGCGATCCGGGGAGAAACATGCAGCCGTTTTGTAATCACCTCAAGGTTAACCGGAAGTACAGCGTAGCTGCTTCTGGTCGTAAAGGCCACGGCAACGGTCGGATAAATTTTGCGGAAGAAGCGCAGCGGATTGACTTTGGCCACAAAAAATACGAGCCCGCCAAACACCAGCACAAAATGGATAATCAGTGCGACGTAGGAGGTTATAATTACACTTCCCAGCTCCTGCAGCGTTTCCCAGCCGTAGCGGGCAGTGATGCCGGCGATGAGTGCAAATACACCGTAAGGCGTCAGACGGATGATGAATTTAACGACCTGATGCAGTACCAGTGTCAGCGATTGAATGAGGTCACGCACGGGCTTCACGGACTCTGCATTTTTCGATCCGATCTTGATGATGGCCACTGCAAGGAAGATTGCAAAGATAAGCACCGGCACAACCTTGCCTTCAGCCGCTTCATTGATCGGGTTGGAAGGTACAAGGTCAAGAATGACCTGGGAGAAGGTCGGAATTTCACGGGCGGTGAAGTCGGCGGGCACATCCTGCTGAATGCCGTTTCCCGGGTTGAACAGCAGTGCAACCAGTAGACCTATTATTGAAGCAATACCCGTTGTTCCAAGGAACCAGGCAAAGGTCTTGAAGCCGATCTTACGCAAATACTCCAGATTGGTCAGCGATGCAATACTGTTAAGCACCAGAACGAAGACCAACGGGACAACCAGCATGCGGATCAGACTGACATAGATGCTGCCGAAGGTGGTGATAGCCTTGGTGTCAAACTCCAGATTCTGAAAAAGAATGCCGACGACCAGACCAATTGCCAGGGCTACAATGACCCGCGTACCAAACCCGACGCGCTTGCGGGCCAATAGGAAGAGTACCCCGAATACAAAAATCGATACAACAAAGCCATACCAGTTACTTTCGATGGCGGTGATCAAGTTGTTGTCGATAGACATTTTTAATAATCCCCCTAATCCAATTAGTTATGTAAGAATTAATGTGGGATAAATATACTGGAAGTTCCGCTGTACTGTCAATCCTTTTCTAAAAGATAAGAATTGTAATTTTACGCTGTTTCGTAGTCCTAATATCCCCCCAGTTTTCTTTAATTAAGCTATTGTATTCGAGGTAGCAATGTTTAATTCCTACAAAAACGATGAGGAAAATATAATTTGGGGATTGACAAGAAAGTGATCCCTTATTAACATGATATCAATCACATCACAGGATAACTTTTTGCTGTTGAAGATTTGCAGACGGGAATCGACTGGACGACCAGAGGTTCAATCAGTGCTTGCTATTGCACTGTATTGAAGCTCTATTTTTTTTGCCAAAAATCTAAAGAAAGGTAATAAGCGATAGGTGTATCCAATTTCATAGTCCAACATTAGAACAGGCCAAGGGGCGGGCGTATGAACTTAAGTACACTGCACCGGGCCAGAGAAAAGGATGGTTACCATTTATGAAAAAGCTCACTGTATCCGTAGTAGCAGCAACTTTGATTTTCTCAGCTCTGACTTATGCGGCTGTGACAGCGAAGCAAGACAACAGTGCTGAGGCGGCAGCAGCACCGGCTGTTGTGAAAACAGCGGCCGACAGTAGCGTGGCTCAGGCCGCTGCACCGGCAGCGACCGGGCCTGCTCAGTCTGTAGAGACGGCAGCTGCCACTGCAGCACCGGTTCAAGCGGCAGCTGCAGACAAGGCTGCAGGCGGGGCTGCCGATACAGCGCAGGCCGCAGCGACAGCAGCACCGGCGACTGAGCCGGCAGCAACTGAAGCGAGCAAGCCGTCCGCTCCGGCCAAGGCGCAAGAGGTAGTTCAGGCCAAGGCGGAGGTTGTTCAAGCTAAGGCAACTGCCGCTCCTGCGGCTAAAGAGCCGCAGCCCCAGGCAACTGCCAAGGCTGAAGCCAACACCGTAGCTGCTGCTCCTAAAGCGGCTGCGGCACCTAAAACGGCCGCAGCTCCAAAGGCAACTGCGGCTCCGCAAGCAACTGCAGCGCCCAAGGCCGAAACGGTGAAACCGGCTGCTGAAGTACAGGCCGCAGCTACAGCCGCTCCGGCTGCTGAACAGCCTGCCGCGAAGAAGGTGACGTTCTCGACAACTGAGGTAGTCAAGGCGAACACAACTGCTCCGGCGTCAGAAGCGGCTGCCGGCACATCCTCATCCCAAGCGGCCAGCGCACCGGCAGCAGCACCGGCTGCGAGCAATCCGGCGCCTGCTCCGGCCGTTGAAGAGGAAGTTTGCCCTTAAGCTGTTTTTTTCTTCTAGACTCCTGTTGCTTGGTATTGCAAGTACAGAAAAAGATAAAGTTGAGGTGCGCTAATGAAAAGACAGCAAACACTGAAAAAAATCCTTGCGCCGCTTTTGGCGGCTGCGCTGCTCGTCTTGCCGGTTAACCCCGGCAAGGCAGGGGCTGAGGCGGTTCTTCCGCTCAGCGGTTCCGGAACGGTCAGCACATATAATTATTTTTATGAGAATTATCCCCATCTGAATGACCGTAATCATGTGTACAAGACCGCTACATATGAAGATATCGTCAATCTGTTTGAGAGTGAGGGTACTTATGCTGTGCTGGTTGGCGGCACTTGGAGCGAGGAGACTCAGGCCAATATCGGGTTCATTAATGAGGTAGCCAAGGAAACCGGGATCAACGTTCCCACGATCTATAATTTTGACACCAAGCTGGACGGGGCCACTCTTGATATCGCAGACAGCAATAATCCGTATGCCTATAAATACGTTGATCTGGTCAACAAATATTTGAAGAATCTTTCGCTGTATGACAAAACCGACCGGGAACACAATGTGAGCTATGTGAATGCAGCTGGCGAGACTGTTTCTGCCAACAAGATTGATGCTCCGTTCTTGTTCCTGTACAACAAGGATCATAAGGATGGACAAGGCAACAGCGCACCTATTGTTTCCTATCTAAAAGACGGAGGGTCTTGGGAACAATTTCAGACAAGCGGCCAGCTTGATCCAGCCAAGGTCGATGCTTATAAAAACTCTGTCAGACAGGTGTTTAAGGCTGCTTCCACTTACAGTGTGATCAATGAATCCGAGTATATTAAATCGGCATTTAACCGGAATTACGCCGGAGAGAACAATGGGAATATTATTTTTACTCCGGAGGACAAAAATCTGGTGCTTGAGCATGTGACCTATCATCAGCTGAAGCAGATTCTGGCCAGTGACGGCAATTATGCCCTGCTGTTTGGGGGTTCCTGGTGCCCGAATACCCAGGCAATCATTAAATATGTCAATGAACAAGCGATCGCGCACCATATAGATAAGATCTATTTCTTTGACACGAAGCTCGATTCGGGGCTGACGGTAGCTGAGTCTGGTAATAATACGGGAACCAACGGACGGGCCAATCCGCATAATAACAATGAGCTGCAGATTAGAACGAGCAATCATCCGTATGCCAATCTCTACGTGGATCTGGTGGATACTTATCTCACCAATATCAAGACAGAGAATAATCAGGCGGCTAACCCCTCTGTGATCAGTTATGTTAATGATCTGAACGAGACAGTCACAGGTGACAGACTTCAAGTGCCGTATCTCTTCACGTACAATAAAGACAATAAAGATGCGACTGGAGCAAAGGCTCCTATTCTGGGGCACGTGGAGCTGATGTACTCCTGGACGAACATCCAGCCGGGTTATGTAAGCAGCGGTTATTCCGACGGCTCCAGATACAAAAATGCCATTCAAGCTTTGAATACTTTGTACTCCCGATTGGAGGCTGTGCCTGCCGGACTGTACGGCACCTCAGACGGCACCATCAGAGGAGCTAACAGCCAGCTGGAATACAAATACAAAAGTGTGCAGGATTCCGTCTATGAATATCAATCTGCCGCAGGCGATACGATTTCGGGACTGGAGCCGGGAACTTATCTGGTAAGATATAAAGCCACTGCGGGTTTCCAAGGTCCTATTATTAAGCCGGAAGGAACCACGGCCATTCCATACGCTGCGGGAGAAGCGGTAGAAGTGGTTGTGCCCTTGCCCGGAGAGCAGGCCGCCCCTGCAGGATTAAAGGGATTGCCGCCGACAACTGCGGCGAACGCCGATGGACAGATCAGCGGTGCCAAGGGTGCGCTGAGCGCGGAAAAGCTTCAATCGCTGGAATACAGACTGGCAACGGTTACGGAGTATACGTATGCCAAGGATGTATTGCCTGTACATCTTATACCGGGTGTCTATCAGGTGAGATATGCGGCTAAGGAAGGAATTGCGGCAAGCCCTGAGGCTAGCATTGCCGTTCCGGCCTTCACAGACAGACAGGCGGCACCTACCGGCCTGGCAGGAGTGAAGCCGACTACCTGGGAGAATAAAGACGGGAAGATCACAGGCACCACCAAGCAATTGCAGATCAAGCTGTCCACCGTTACGGAATATGTCTATGCGGGAGACGGAGAAACCACCGGGTTGATACCGGGCGTGTACAACGTAAGATATCCGGCCAAAGAGGGTTATGCAGCAAGCCCGGCGGCCGATGTAGTTGTCCCCGGCAACCTTCAGGAACAGGCTGCGCCAACCGGTCTGGCCGGCATAGCGCCTACCTCCTCCGAGAACAAGAACGGAGTGATTACAGGCACAACGACAGCCCTGGAATACAAGCAGTCGACGGCATCCGTCTACATTCCGGCTACTGATAAAGAAATCACGGGTCTGGCCGCTGGAACCTATAACGTCAGAACTGCTGGCAAGCTGGGCTATAAGCCAAGCCCTGATACCAATGTTGTTGTACCAGCCTATGTGCCGGCAACAGGTTCGGGCGGCGGGAGCGGCGGTGGAACACCGGTTGTTCCGGTACCAAGCGCGAGTCCAGCCCCGTCTGCGACAACATCCGGAGATACAGTGACTACAGTTGCAACCGCATCGGTTAAAACTGACGATGCTACTGGCGTGACCACAGCTGCTGTTACCGCCGATGCGGTGGCAGGCCTTGTCAGCAGCGCCAAGGCTGCGGAAGCGCAAGGAAAGAAGGCTGTTCTGGAAATCAAGATTGCAGCAGGTACGGGTACCAAGACCACTGAACTCAGCATTCCAAGAAGCGCATTTAATGAAGTAGCTTCCGGCACGAATGCCAGACTTACGATTAATGTCGAGAACGTTGGGCAGATCACCTTTGATTCCACTGCGGTGGCAAGCATCAGCGCAGCCGCCGATGCCGGGACCATTGTCATTAGAATTGCCAAAGTATCCTTAACCGAAGAAGGTAAGGCTGTGCTCGGCGACAGACCGGTGTATGATCTGACAGTTCAAGCAGGAGACAGCAAGGTGACTGTCTTCGGCGGAGGCAAAGTGCAGCTCAGCCTTCCTTACACACTGCAGGCAGGCGAAGATGCAAACTCCATTATTGTTTATAACATCAACAGTACCGGTGGTCTGGATATTGTCCGGGGCAAATACAATGCGGCTGCGGAAGCGGTGGAATTTGTAACCACTCATTTCTCGCAATATATCATTGCCTATAACAAGGTCAGTTTCGCCGATATAGCTGCCACCGCCTGGTATAACAATGCTGTAAGCTTCCTGGCAGCAAGAGAGATCACTTCAGGTACTGCCGGCAACAGCTACAGCCCGAATGACAACATCACCAGAGGCCAGTTTATCGTTCTGCTGCTTAAGGCTTACGGCATTGCGCCGGAAGCGGGAGCTGAGGAGAATTTCAGCGATGCAGGCAAGAGGTATTACAGCGACTATCTGGCCGCTGCCAAACGGCTGGGCATTGCCTCCGGTTCCGGCAACAATGAGTTCAAGCCGGATAGCTATATCACGCGTCAGGAGCTGTTCACGCTGCTGTACCGCGCCCTTGAAGCTCTGGGAGAACTTCCCGGGAAGAACTCAGGCAAGGAGCTGACCGGCTTCAGCGATGCAGCTGAAGTTGCAGGCTACGCTCAGGAAGCACTGAAGGCACTAGTGGAACGCGGCATTGTCGAGGGGGATAACGGAAGAATTCATCCGCTCGACCCTTCGACCCGGGCGCAAGCGGCACAGGTTATTTATAATCTGCTGTCCAAGTAGAAAGCTTGCGCTGCAATAGAAAACCGGAATCGGTTAATGTCCTATTCTGCTAGCATAAATACGAGTCATTATAAGGGGCGGCCCTGTAGCCGCTCCTTTTTTTGTTGTGAATGTATAAGTTTTCGGGGCCTCCGCAAAGGTGTTGTGTTGCTTTCCAAGCCAAAACCCTACTTTGTAGGGTTAGTTTGTTGCGATTCCTCACATGAGGAACGTTGTAAAATTTGATAGAATAGGAATAGTATTGAAAGTTTGTCTTAGTGAATTAAATGACAGCCGATTCGAAAGGAGATTAACAATGGGGCTATTGGAAGAGCCGGTCATCTCAATATCCGGCTTATGGATGAATTACAGTGACAGAATGGTGCTGCGGGGAATCGATCTGGAGGTTCACCGGGGGCAAATCATTGGCTATATCGGACCCAACGGGGCGGGCAAGAGCACCACGGTCAAGATCATGCTCGGACTGGTAGAGGGTTACAACGGTACGGTGAAAATTTTTGGCAGAGACATCGCTGACGGAGATACTGCCTACAAAAGGCGGATCGGCTATGTGCCGGAGGTCGCAGAGCTGTATGACAGCCTGACCGCCAGGGAGTACCTGACATTCATCGGCGAACTGTACGGCATGAAGCAAAAGGATGCCGATGAGAAAGCGGAAAGGCTGATGGGCCTTTTAAACCTGGAGAGGGCTTACGACATGCGTATCGCCTCCTACTCCAAAGGGATGAAGCAAAAGGTGCTGCTGATTTCCAGCATGCTGCATGATCCCGACATCTTATTTCTTGATGAACCGCTCAGCGGGCTGGATGCCAACAGTGTAATGATCGTTAAGGAAATCTTCGCCTCACTTGCGGCACGGGGCAAGACCATCTTCTATTCCTCGCACATTATGGATGTGGTAGAGAAGATCAGCAGCCGGATCATCCTGATCGACGGGGGAGATATCGTAGCAGACGGCAGCTTCTCGCAGTTGAAGGAGCAGAACAGGGAAGGCTCGCTGGAGGAGATCTTCAATCAGCTGACCGGATTTGACCAGTACCGGGATATTGCCGGTGAATTTGTAGCGGTCATTGCTGAGGGTGCTCCGCATGAATGATTTCTTTGTATTGAAGCTGCTTGACCGGCTGCAGGGAGGCTTCAAGAGAATCGGTGTCGATTATGGTATGCTGCGCAACATTCTTCAAGTAAAGCTGACCATGGACGGAAGGCGGACGCCGACGGTATTTGCGGGATCACAGAACAATAAGCAGGAGACCGAGGGTTCGCCGTTCCGGGTGCAGTGGTTTTATTTACTGATCGGTTTGATGATGATTTTCATCGTTATTCCCAAGGGGAATTATATCCTGATGATGAGTATGCTGTTTAGTGTGGTTATGTTCATGATTATGACAACACTGATCTCTGACTTCTCATCGGTCATGCTGGATTTGCGCGACAAGAATATTTTGTTCTCCAAGCCGGTGAACCGCCGGACCTTGAGCATGGCGAAGAGCCTGCATATTCTCATTTATTTGCTGACAGTCACGCTGACGTTTACGGGACCGTCGCTGATCGTTTCGATATTTATCCAGGGAGTTCCCTTCTTCCTGCTATACGCTGCTGCGGTCATTCTGATGGACTGCTTTATCCTTGTGTTTACCGCGCTGCTCTATTTATTGATTCTAAGGGTCTTTGACGGGGAAAAGCTCAAGGACATCATCAACTATGTCCAGATCATTTTATCCATTGGAGTTACCGTGGGCGCCCAGCTGATTTCCCGCTTGTTCAACATCACTGAGCTGGGCGTTACTTTTAAAGCGGCCTGGTGGAATTTTCTGTTCGCCCCGATCTGGTTTTCTGCTCCGTTTGAGCTGCTGATTGCCGGGAAAAAGAGTGCCCATCTTGCGGAGTTGGCACTGCTTGGTCTTGTGGTGCCGCTGGTGCTGCTTGCGGCATACATCAAGCTGATGCCGACATTCGAACGGAGTCTGCAGAAGCTGGCGGAGCAGGGCGCTGCGGGCAAAGATAATGGACGCTTGTCCCGACGGTTGTCTGCGATCGTATGCCGGAACAAGGAAGAGGGGATGTTCTTCCGGTTCACCTGGTCCATGATGAAAAATGAACGGGATTTCAAGCTGAAGGTATACCCGTCCATAGGATTGTCGCTGGTCTTGCCTTTTATCTTTATATTCAACCAGGTGTGGAGCGGGGACATGGAGGCGGTTAGAAGCTCCAAAGCCTACCTGTTTGTTTATCTCAGCGCAATGCTGGTGCTGACTGCCGTGCAAATGCTGCGTTATTCGGCCAGCTATAAGGGCGCATGGATTTATAAAGCTATTCCACTGCCCGGGACGGCCGCGGTGTACCGCGGGATGCTTAAGGCGGTGCTGCTGCGGCTCCTGCTGCCATTGTTTGTCTTGGAAGGAGCGGTATTCGTCTGGCTGTTCGGAGGCCAGATCATTGTAGATTTGTTCGCTGTGCTGCTGGCCTCGCTGCTGTATACCGTCATCTGCTATCGCATGATGCCGCAGGCGCTGCCCTTTTCCGAGAAATATGAAGCCGCCAAGCAGAGTGATTACAAAGGGATTTCCATTGCTCTGCTATTTATATTAATGGGGTTTGCCGGGGTTCATTATGTGTTCACCTTGTTCTTTCCGGGGATTTACATCTATTTGGTAATTTTGACAGCTCTCAATTGGTGGGTTTGGCATGTTTCCTTCCCCCAAGCCGCTCCGCGGAACGGGAAGCTCCCAACACTCGGGGCTTGAGGCAGCAGGCAAATATGGACATTTTTTGCCATCCTTAAAAAAGGGGTTTAAGTTCCAGTATTTACTTAGACAGGCTTCCAAATAGAAGGTAGAATACATGGCAGCGATAATGATAATATAACCGGTGAAGAGGTCAACTATGGATCAAATGGGAATCCACTATAACATTTGGATTGTTTTTCTATCTTTCGCGCTGGCGGCAACCGCGGCCTATTCAGCGCTTAATCTGATTTCACAGGTTTCCCATTCTACGGGCAAGATCCGGCGTTTGTGGCTGCTGTCGGGGGCATGTGTGCTAGGCAGCGGAATCTGGGCGATGTATTTTGTCGGCATTATGGCCAGCCGCCTGCCGTTTGAAGTCGGTTATCATCCGGGCAGAGCGGTGTTGTCCTTGCTGATCAGCATCCTTTCCAGTTTTCTGGCCCTGGGGATTGCGGTAGCATCCCGCCAGCGGCTGCTCAGACTGCTGGTTGCCGGCTTCATTCTGGGCGGCGGAATTTCCGCCATGCATTATGTCGGAATGTCCTCTATGGAGATGGACGGCAGACTTCACTATGAGCCAATGGCTCAGGGCATATCTATGATGATTGCTCTTCTGGCATCTTACATCGCTGTATTTCTGTTTCGCAAGTTTAAGGATTACACCGGCTTCAGTGCCTGGAAGCTCTGCTCCTCGCTGTTCATCGGGTTTGCGGTAACCGGAATGCATTATATCAGCCTGAGTACAAGCCGCTTCGAGCTCAACAGTTGGCTTGGGGCTAAGCCCTTTCTGATGGAGACGGATTTCATTCTGTTGACAGGGGTATCGCTGGTAACTCTGTTTATGCTCGCTATTTCTGGAGGCGCCGTGTTTCTGGACCGGCATGTTCTGGAAAAGATGGCCTATCATGACCCTTTGACCGAGCTGCCGAACCGGCATGGACTGGAGCGTTACTTTCTGGATGAGTTCTTCGGGGTGAACATGGGTGCGGTGTTTTTTGTCGATCTGGACCGGTTCAAGTCGATTAACGACACGCTGGGGCATGACATCGGCGATGAGCTGCTGCAGGAGGTCGCAGACAGGTTGATACGTTGTGTAGGCTGCCAAGGCAAGGTTTTTCGGATGGGTGGCGATGAATTTCTGATTGCTCTGCCGGATTGTACATTAGAGAATGCTCAGGACATGGCAGAACATGTATTGCGGGAGGTTAAGAAGTCCTACAGCATTAAGGGCAATGAGCTGTATGTTACAGCGAGTGTCGGAATCAGCCTGGCTCCCGTGCATGGCACGGACCGTTCTGCGCTGATGAAAGCCGCGGATACCGCGCTGTACACGGCCAAGGACTCCGGCAAGAATAAATTCAGTGTATTTGACCAGGAGATGAACCGCCACCAGCTGCGGCGGATGTCACTGGAGAAGGATTTGCGCAAGGCGCTGGCCCGCTCTGAATTTATGGTAGTTTATCAGCCGAAGTGGGATTCATTTATGAACGTCACTGTTGGACTGGAAGCGCTGCTGCGCTGGAGGCATCCGGAGCACGGGATCATCTCTCCGGCAGAGTTTATTCCGATTGCCGAAGAGACGGGACTTATCGTACCAATTACTTACTGGATGCTGCATGATGTGTGCGGCCAGAATATGCTGTGGCACAGGGCAGAGGTAGCGAATGTTCCTGTGTCCATCAATATGTCGGCCCGGATGTTTGAAGGCGGAAGCCTGTATGATGTGGTGGAGGAGGCACTTACGCGCTCTGGGCTGGAGCCGCATTTCCTCGAACTGGAGATCACGGAATCCATCGCAATGAACAATATGGAGGAGACGGTAGCACAGCTCTCCAAGCTGCGGAGTCTCGGGGTGCGTGTATCGCTCGATGATTTCGGTACAGGCTTCTCTTCACTCGGTAATCTGGATGAGATTCCGGTCAATACGCTAAAGATTGATCAGGTCTTTATCCGCAAAAGTAAAATGCATTCGAAAAAAGCGATTATCAGCAATATTATTGCGATTGCCGGCAACCTCAATATGGAGGTTGTCGCCGAAGGCGTAGAAACAACCGAACAGATTGAATTGTTGCAATCCCTCGGCTGCCGGGTCATGCAGGGTTTCTATTACGGTCGTCCGATGCCGGTTCATGAACTGGGTCAATGGTTTATAGAAAATACAGCTTAGACGCTACATAACATTTATATCGCTCAATGTATTATACAAGAGGCTGGTCATCACTGAGAAACAGGATGGCCAGCCTCTTGTTCAAAGATAAGAATTTATATGCTTCACGTTACAAATTATCCTTCTATTTCTCGCTGAAACGGATACCGTCCTTTGAGGACGGTATCCGTTTCCACTTGTTTAGTCTGTAGCATTAAAAAAGTTATTAGAATTAGATTTTAAAGTTCTCCACCAGCACCTGAAGCTTCTCTGCAAGTGAAGACAGGAACGCAGCGGAGGATTCAACCTCTTGCATTGCTGCAAGCTGCTCCTGGGAGGAGGCGGATAAAGTCTCGGCGCCTTCAGCCGTCTGATTCGATACTGCAACAATATTCTGGATCGCGGTCACGAGCCCGTCGGAGATCAGCGCCAGTTCACGGACAGTCTCCGAAATCTGCTGGCTTTGGGAAGACATATCAGAGACGGAAACCTCTATCTCGGAGAAGGATTGCCCGGCAGACATAATCATTTCTCTGCCCTGCTGCATTTCATCCGTGGAACGTCTCATGGTTTCTCCGGCCTTGTCCATCTGATTTACAATGAGACTGACCAAATCACCAATTTGACCGGCTGATTTAGCTGAGCGTTCAGCAAGCTTGCGGACGGATCCGGCAACAACGGCAAAGCCGCGGCCCTCTTCACCGGCACGGGCGGCTTCTATCGCTGCATTCAATGACAGCAGGTTGGTTTCTTCAGCGATGCTGGCGATCGTACTGACGATACTCTCAATTTCCTTGGAATGACTGCCCAGCGTATCAATAATAGCAGACAAATTGGTAATGCTGCCGCTGACTACCTGCATCTGCGAGGTGGTGGAATCCATCGCTTCCCGGCCTGTCCGGGCCTTCAGTGCATTGCTGGCAGCATTATTCATGGCACTGTCCGCATTGTCGGCAATCTCGGTAATAAAACGGGACATGTCCTGCACAGCTTTGTAGCTTCCTTCCAAATTGTCCAGCTGCGTATGGGCCCCATCGGCAAGCTCAAGGGTGACATTGACACTGTGCTCTCCGGCCCGGTTCGTTTCCTGCGCGCTTGATGAGAGTTCCTGGGAGGAAGAGGCCACCAACATGGAGGTATCATTGACCTGGGTGATGAGGTAGCGCAGGCTCGACGTCATTTCGTTAAAGTCGCGGGCCAAGGTGCCGATTTCATCCTTGCTCTTGAACAGGAGCGGTTCACGGGTCAAATCGCCCTTAGCCACGTTGTTAACTGAACTGGATAGTTTGGTGAGCGGTCTAACCATGCGCCGGATGGCCAAATACGCGGCAATAATTGCTACTACCAGTATGGATGCGCCGATAATGAAAGGTTGAACGATGATGTCCCTCGTACGCGTCTGAATCAGCGGGCCGTCAAAATTGATGGCCATAAGTGCGATAATGGGCTTCGTGGGGTCATGATCCTGATAAATGGGGCCGTACCCGGTTTTGAGGGAGGTGCCTTGATATGTATAAACTTTGGAGTATGCGGAATGCTTCATGGTAGTAATCATTTCTTTATCTTTATCCGAAAAATAGAAAGTGTCGCCAGCTTTATAGCCTCTTTCTTTGAAGCTTTTGTCTGCGGCAAGCACAGTACCGTCCAAGGATAGGATGAATGCTTCCTTGAAAATCGGTTTATGGTTAATAATCCAGCTGATCCGGTCTTCTACAGCGGCCACCTTGCTGCTGTCACCTGCCACCAGTGCCGATATGTCAGCGGGATCTACTAGGCCGGTAGTAATGTTCGCACAGCCTACCAGTTCGATACCTGCAGCTTCATCCACTTGTCTGTAAGCCGCGCGGTATCCGAAGAACCCGATGGATGATCCGACAAGAAGTAACACAATGAGCATCATCCAAGTTAATTTTGTTGCCAATTTCATGTTTCGTACCACCAGCCCTGACTACATATATTCAGTGAATCACTGTTCACTGCTAAGATTATAGCGTATCGCGGCTCTTAGAGCAGTATCTAGAATGTAGTATTTTTGTGTCGAAAAATGCAAACTTTTCCTAAAAAAATCGCTTTTGCAATGACTCTGATCATGTCCAAAAAGACAAAAGCATTGAATCATCACCTGCCGAAATGGTACGCTTAAGGCAGGACTAACGGACTGGGAGCTGAAAGGGATGCCGCAACAAATCGATCCGTTGATTGAAGCCTTAGGATTGTCTATGTGGAGGGTGCAGCGTAAAATCACTTCACAGATGTCATTGCATAAAGAAATCGGTCTAACCGTGCCGCAATTCGGACTTTTGCGCATGATCGCACAGGAGAAAAAAGCACGGGTGATCCAACTGGCCGATAAGCTTGAGGTGAAGTCCAGTGCGGTTACAGTCATGCTGGACCGGTTAGAAGCACTGGGACTTATCGCACGCGAGCCGGATGAGAATGACCGTAGAGCAGTTATTGTGACTCTTACAGCCAAAGGCCAGGAG
Source organism: Paenibacillus sp. IHBB 3054 (assembly GCF_051594305.1). NCBI lineage: Bacteria > Bacillati > Bacillota > Bacilli > Caryophanales > Paenibacillaceae > Paenibacillus > Paenibacillus sp. IHBB 3054. The sequence continues at coordinate 13,830 of NZ_JBOFBG010000005.1, forward strand.
CTGCTGGAGGAAGCGCAGTACCGTTCGCTGCTGCTGCTTGCCGAGCATTTATCAATCCTGAAGCCGGAGGAACTGCGGAACTTCGCGGACTATTACCGGTTCCTTGAGCAGCAGGAACGATAACGTGATTGGCCTGAGGGATACAAAAAGAGCCGCGCTCCAAATGGGAGCGCGGCTCTTTCTGTACTGCTGCTTAATCCGCCTGTGTTATTCTACGGCGGTCTTTTTATCCGGCAATTGGGTCACATAGCTGTCCGACAGCTGGCGCAACCGCAAAGCATTGGTATATTCATCTTCGGTACCGGCAGGAGTTTTCCCTCCGGCGGCCAGTTTATATTGCGTATTGTCTTCAAAGCTGTTCCCGGGAATCAACAGCCCGGAGCTGGCGATGAAGGAGCCGGTTGGCAAATAATAACGCTGCGGCAGCAGATTGTATGTCTGGCTGAGCAAGTCCTGGCCAAAGTGGATATTGTTCGCCATGGAGACACCCAGCAGGCTGGCAGCCGTTGGCATAATATCAATTTCTCCGCCAACTTGTTCCAGAGTTTGTGGCTTGAGGCTGTCTCCCGCATGAATGATTAGCGGAATATTGAGCATATCGGAATATTCATATTCATGTCCGTATATTTCAGTCATCAGTTCTTTGTCATCATGGTCCAGTGAATAAATCGGCAGTCCCATATGGTCTCCGTAGACCATGATCAGACTGTTGTCCCAGACGCCACTTGCTTTGAGCTCTTCAACAAATTGTCCGAAAGCATAGTCGGCATAATTCTGCGAACGGATATAGTCTCCGACAAAGGTGCCCTCATAACGCTCAGGCAGTTTCATTTGATATTTCTCTGCCGGAATGGTGAACGGATGGTGCGCTGACATGGAAATGACCTGAGCATAAAACGGCTTGCTGCTGTCATCCATTTCTTTCAGCTTCTCGGCAGACCGGCGGTAGAGCACTTCGTCGGAAGAACCGAAGAAGAAGGTATCTTCATCGCCGAAGAACTTATGGTCGTAATATTGCTCCCAGCCCAGTGAACTATAGAGCTCACCGCGGTTCCAGAATTCCACATCATTCGTATGGAAGGTGGCTGTCTGATACCCGTTGGCCTGCAGCAATTTCGGCAGACTTGGCAGATCCTTGTCGACATACGCCATCGTAGCCGCACCTTGCGGCGGAATATAGTAAGAAGAGTTAACAACGAACTCCGCATCCGAGGTATTCCCCTGCCCCACCATCTGGTAGAAGTTAGGGAAATAAAGACTATCATCCATCAAACGGTTCAGGTTCGGTGTAATTTCAAGGCCGTCCACTTTTAGCCCCATCAGAAAGCTCTGGAAGGACTCGAGCTGAATGATGATCAGGTTCTTGCCTTTAGCAGCACCCTGAAGCGGGGAGACAGCTGCGGGATCAATTCCCTTTAGCTTGTTGATAGTATCCTGCGTAATCTCACTGGCGTTCACAAGCTCGGTTTTATCTTGAGCAAAAATGGTATAAGCCTCATAATTGAGGATACCCATCTCCTGCGCTTTCTTGATCTCATTCATACTGGCCTTATTGGGCAGTATATTGAACAAGCAGAGTGCGAAGGAAACGGCGAACAGCACACTGAAGGAAAGCTTGCCGTTGCGGCGGTGGTCACAGCGGTTAATATTATCCTTTTTATACGTCCGGCCCTTCTTATTGAAGAAGAAATAGATGCCCAGGATGATAATGTCAGCAAATATCAGCAGATAGTACGGGTCCATCAGTGAAAATACGCTGTTGCGGACAGCAGTGACTTGGTTCACCTGCTCTGCCGCATGGTAAGTGACAATAACTCCGTAATATTTAAAGTACATAATAGCGGCGAAAAAGATCGCGGTAACGAGCAGATTGACGGTCATATAATAACCAAGCTTCCGTTTGGAGGCAAAACGCTCAATAAGGCAAAAAAGCGCCCAGACAAAAGGAATTTCGGTTAATATTGTTTTCCAAGGCAATAAATCTCCAAAGATTACACCCCAAGCCAGACAGCTTTTGAGAATGAAGATGATAGTGAAGAATACAAATGGTTTAACCAACCATCGTTTAATAGTAAGGGATGACACAGCTTCGCCTTCTTTCTGCAAGATGAAACGCCGTTTCCCGGCTAGGAGGACGCAGCGCATAGACAAAAGAATTCCATATTAATAGAACTTATTATGCAGTGCTGGTGGAGGAATGTCAAAAATCAGAATCGTCGTATAACCACCATGGACCGCGTAAAGCGATATGCGCAGGAATGAAGCCGAGATTATAGCACTCAGATCAGTTTATATCATGGAAAAAGGACGAAAACGGCCAACGATGCTAAAAAGGGGCTCGGGAAATAATGGGGGTGGGCATACATGGAATATGCGGAAATAGTTCTTTCAGTGAGATCCCTCGTGGAATATGTCTTTAGCAGCGGCAGTCTGGAGCCGGGATTCCGCAGTGGAGCAGCGATGGTGGAGGGTACGCGTATTCATCAGCACATTCAGAAGCAGTATAAGGAAGGAGACCGTAAAGAAGTCTACCTGAAGACAGAAATTGCCCATGAAGGCCTTATATTTATGATCGACGGACGCTGCGACGGCCTGCTCACCGGGGAGGACGGAAGTGTAACGGTCGAAGAGATCAAATCTACTGCCGGTCCGCTCGAACCTGCTTTCGAAGGCCGGGAGGTGCACTGGGCGCAGGCATACATGTACGCCTATATGATATGTTTGGCACAGGAGCTTACTTCTATTGAGGTCAAGCTCACCTATGTCCGGCGGGGCGGTGAAGAGCAGCGGAGCCTCTACAGGCAGTTGTCCAAAGAAGAGCTGATTGCCTTTGCCGTTGATACGGTAGCGAAATATGCCCCTTATGCTGAGCTGATGGTTAGGCATGAGGCGCAGAAGGAAGCCAGCATCCGCGGGCTGTCGTTTCCCTTTGCCGAATACCGGCAGGGACAGCGGCATTTTGCGGCTGCGGTCTATAAATCAGTCACAGAGGGCGTCAATCTGTTCGCCCAGGCCCCGACCGGTATCGGCAAAACGATGTCCACCCTCTTTCCTGCGCTCAAGGCATTGGGAGAAGGCCAGGCTGCCGGGCTGTTCTATTTGACCGCTAAGACGGTTAACCGGTTCGCCGCCCAGGAGGCAATAGCCATGCTGCTGAAAGGCGGGCTTCATCTGCATGCTATTACGCTTACGGCAAAGGAGAAAGCCTGTTTTCGTGATGAGGGGCTGTGCACCAAAGACTTCTGTCCCTTTGCCGACGGATATTATGACCGGATCAATAACGCGCTGCTGGACATGCTGGAGCACGAGACGCTAATGACACAGGACGTGATTGCCAGGTATGCCAAGAGACATCAGGTATGCCCGTTTGAATTTTCGCTGGATGCTGCCTATGCCTGTGATGCCGTTATATGTGATTACAATTATATTTATGATCCCCGTATCAGCTTAAAGCGGCTGCAGGAGGAACGGAAGAAGAAGACGGTGCTGCTGGTGGATGAGGCACATAATCTGGTGGACCGGGGGAGGGAGATGTACTCGGCCAGTCTGGCGAAGGCTCCGTTCCTCTCGCTGCAGCGGCAGTACAAGACCGTTAACCGCTCACTCGGCGTTGCCGCCAAAGCGGTGAATGCTTTTTTCATTGCCCTGCGCAAACGCTGCAGTGAAGAAGGGGCAGGTGAATGGACGATGTACCCGGAGGAGCTGCCTGCCCTGCTGGAGAGTTTTGCCGCAGAAGCGGAGCTTGAGCTGCTCAGCCCTTCGCCTGTCTCGCTGGTTGCACAGGAGGGGGAAGAAGACGGTGAAGGCGGGCTTTTGGATACGTATTATGCGGTGCAGGGGATGCTGCGCACTTTCAAGACCTATGATGAACGGTATGTCACCTATGCGGAAGTCCAACGCGGGGATGTGGTGCTGAAGCTGTTCAATCTGGACCCCTCCTTTTTGCTGCAGCAAATGGGAAAGAGCTACCGCAGCCAGATCTTCTTCTCGGCTACGCTGTCTCCGCTTTCCTTTTACAGAGACATGATCGGCGCGGGCGAGGAAGACTACAGCCTAAGCGTGCCCTCTCCCTTTCATAAGGAGCAGTGGCAGGTGTCTGTGCTGCCAGTCTCCACCCGTTACCGCGACCGGGCCGATTCTCTGCTTCCGCTGAGTGATGCGCTGAAAGGATTGGTCTCCCGGAAAGGCAACTATCTGGTGTTTTTCCCTTCGTATGTTTATTTGCAGAATGTTTATGAGATATTCACGGACAAATATCCGGAGGTCCCCACGCTGGTGCAGAGCAGCGGCATGAGTGAACCCGAGCGGGAGCAATTCCTCTCCTCCTTTCGCCCGGATAACCCGGAAACGCTGCTTGGCTTCGCCGTGCTGGGGGGGATATTCTCGGAAGGTGTGGATTTGCCCGGTGACCGCCTGAACGGTGTGATGGTTGTAGGGGTAGGCTTGCCGCAGGTAGGGCTGGAGCGTAATCTGCTGCGTGAATATTTCCAGTCCCGGGGCAAGAACGGTTTTGATTACGCCTATGTCTATCCCGGAATGTGCAAGGTGCTGCAGGCCGGGGGCAGGCTGATCCGCAGCGAGAATGACAGCGGAAGCATTGTGCTCGCAGATGACCGGTTCCTGCAATATCCATACCAGCAGCTGCTCCCCGGGGAATGGAGAAACTACCTTGTACTGGCTTAAACGCTTATAATCTAATTGTACTTCTATGAAAAGATGCTCTTCACTAGAGCGCTACAGGAGGGAATTAAATGACACTTAATATCGGAATCGTAGGAACAGGCTGGTTCTCCAAGGTGCATGCCGATTTGCTCACAGGCATGGAGGATGTGTCTCTGAAAGCCATCTGCGGCAGCAGCAAGCAGAAGGGTGAAGATATGGCCCGTCCGTATGGAGCGGAGGGTTATGGTGAAATGACAGAGATGCTGGAAGCCCATAAGCTGGATGCCGTGTACATTTGTGTGCCTCCACAATCGCATGGAGCAATAGAGCGGGCGCTGATTAAGAGAGAGATTCCTTTCTTTATCGAGAAACCGCTGGGGTCAAGCACGGAAATCCCGGCAAGTCTGCTGCAGGATATTAAAGAACATAATTTGCTGACCTCGGTTGGCTATCATTTCCGTTATCAGGAGAACATAACGCGGCTGAAACAATCCCTGAGTGGAGATAAGGTAGGAATGATTGTCGGACAATGGATGGGAGGGATGCCCGGCGTAGCCTGGTGGCGCAACCAGGAACAATCCGGCGGACAATTCACGGAACAGACGACCCATATCGTCGATCTGCTGCGTTATCTGGCCGGCGAGGTGACAGAAGTATACGGCATGTTCGGCAACCGGATCATGCATGAGCAGCACGAGAATGTAACGGTAGCCGATGTGGGCACAGTGTCGCTGAAGCTGGCAAACGGCGTGGTTGCGAACATTTCCAATACCTGTGTGCTGCCGGGCGAGGTTGGCCGTGTCGGACTCAGCTTCTACAATGACAACGGGCTGCTGGACTGGAATCCGGAACGTCTGCTGGAGGTGCGCAGCGGCGACAGCAAGGAATTCGTCAATGCAGGCAATCCTTACGCAGTGGAGACCGAAGCTTTCCTGCATGCAGTGCGGACCGGAGACCGCTCACGGATTCTCAGCGATTATGAGGACGGCTACAAAACGCTGAAAGTAACCTGTGCGGCATATGAGTCGGCTCAGCGCGGCCTGCCGGTGAAACTTTAGGAATAGCCGCTTCTGGCCTTAAGTAAAAAGAAACCTGCCGGATCGGTTGAATGATCGGCAGGTCTTTGGCCCAAGCCGGGTCGGCCTAGTGGAGGAATACCGCGAGAAGTGCCGGTGCAAGTCCGATCGAGAACAGCGCCGTCAGAATCATCGAGATACTGGAGATGGTACCGGTCAGGGAGCTCAGCTCAAAGGCCTTGGATGTCCCTGTGCCGTGTGCGGCGGTTCCCAGCGATACACCGCGCGCAATTTCGTTGTCAATGCGGAAGAGGCGGAGTACGGTTGGCCCCATCAATGTTCCCAGCACGCCGGTGAGGATTACGAAAACAGCCGTAATGCTCGGGACGCCGCCAATGCTTTGCGAGATGCTCATGGCAATCGGTGTCGTCACCGAACGGGGTACCAGGCTGGTCGCCAGTTCCCCGCTTAAATGCAGCCACTTTGCCAGCAGCATCGAGGAGAGCACTGCAATTACTGTACCCGAGAACACGCCCGCCGCAATTTCGGCGGCGTGTTTTTTGAGTACTTTGAAGTTTTTATGGAGTGGGATCGCAAAGGCGATGGTCGCCGGCTGTAGCAGATCTGTAAGCCATTTGCCTCCCGCATTGTAAGATTCATAAGGGATGCCCATCAATAGCAGAAAGAGGATCATCGCCAAAGGTGTTATGATGAGCGGAGAAGCATACATCTTGGTGCTGGAGGCATAAATACGTTTGGAGATGAGATACACAGCAATGGTGAGACCTAGCAGCAGCAGTCCTGTAATCATCAGCTTTTACGCTCCTTCACTTTATAGATGGCTCCCGTAAGCAGGCCCGAACCGGCCATTACCGCAAATGTGCCGACAAGCACAACCGCCAGCACTTGAAGGCCGTCTGCTTCAAGCAGACTCGAATATTTCATCACTCCGATAGCGGAAGGGATAAAGAACAGCAGCAGCTCGGCAAGCAGCCAAGAGGCACCGACTTCCACCCAGTTCAGGCGGATGACGCCGGATTCCAACAGCAGGAACAAGAGGATCATCCCGATAATGCTTCCGGGAATAGGTATATGAAGTAGTGGAGTCAATGTATTGATAAGCATTGAGAATATTGTAAGTCCGGCTACCTGCAGCAAGCCTAGGGATAACTTTTTCATAAGGCTTCGCTCCTTTCATGATAATGAAAGTTTACATCAATTATTTTCATAGGTAAAATAAATAGATCGAATAAATGACATTCCTTTTGTCTATGCATGGGAGGCGATAAGCGATGGATATCCGCCAATTACAGTACTTTGTCCAGGCGGCCAGGTTGAACAGCTTTTCCAGAGCGGCGGAGTCGCTCTATATCTCACAGCCCACGATCAGCAAAATGATCCGCAACCTCGAGAATGAGCTGGGTGCGGACCTCTTTTACCGTGAAGGCAAGAGCATAAGGCTGACAGATGCAGGGGAGATTCTGCTCTCCAAGGCGCAAAATATAGTGGAGTCGTTCGCCAGCCTCTCCTCCGAGCTGGACAGCCTGCGCAACCTGAAGCGCGGACATATCCGCATCGGCCTGCCGCCCATGGTGGGCGCCAGCTTCTTCCCGGCCGTCATCGGGGAATTTCACCGGCGGTATCCCGAGGTTACCATCCGGCTGCATGAGGACGGAGCCAAAAAGGTGGAGGATGATGTGGAAACGGGGCTGCTTGATATCGGGGCGATTGTGCTGCCCGTGGATACGGCAAAGTTTCATTGCTTTACTTTTGTAGAGGAGAAACTGGAGCTTCTGGTGCCGATAGGACACCGGCTGACCGGTACAGACAGTGTTCCTCTGAAAGAACTGGCGGAAGAGGAGTTTGTGCTGTTTCGCGAGGATTTTGCCTTGCATGACCGGATCATAACAGAATGTGTAAAAGCCGGATTTCAGCCCAGAGTTGTATATGAGAGTTCACAGTGGGACCTGATTAGCCGGATGGTGGCTGCCGGGATGGGCATCGCACTGCTGCCGGAGACCATCTGCCGTGACATGGACCGTTCCAGAATTTCTGTGATTCCTTTAACAGAACCTGTTATTCCCTGGCAGCTGGGGATGATCTGGCGCAGAGACCGGTATTTGTCCTTTGCCGCGCGGGAATGGATAACTTTTGCCATGGGAGTCCTTGGCCAGCGTTACAGTCCTCCGGGAATGTCGATTCAGAGGAATGAATGAAAATTTACAAATGTAATATGATCGACATATTTTTCTTTTTTTTCAAAATATGTTTTTTGGCATCATGAATTATGATAAGGTAGAAGTTGATAGAGAGCAGGTGACTGATCGTGAACTTATACCAGGCTTCCCACGAGGATCATAGAAGAGATTACAGAGAAGACGAGTTGTTTTTAACTATAGAGAGCCTTAGAAGTCAATTGCTGGAGGTGGCGCAGGAGCGCAGTCTGAGCGACCATACGGTCGTTGAGCTCAGCCAGCGTCTGGACGGCTACATTGTAATGGCTCAGAAGCAAATGATGGAAGGCCTGCGCAGCCGCAATAATGCAGCTTCCGCTTTCGGAAAAGTTACCAAGAGCCAAAGGGTGAGAAGCAAGGCAGCACTGCAGCAGTAGTTCCACCCGGCTTCTAACAACCGGATAGGTGCTAACAGAAGAGCCTGCTGCTTTTCTTCTGAAGTTGTTGGAACAATAATTTCATAAATAATCAGCTGCCCGCTGAAAGGAAAGGTCCCGCGTTGCGGGGCCATTTTGTTGTGCTTTCCATAGGCTTCACCTATAATGTCAATTAATAGCAGCACTATTTCAACATGACCGGGGGAGGTGCCGAGTGGAGGCGAAACTGACAACATTACGCTCTGAAATTGAGGACAATCTGTCCCGCTCGGGTCATAATCTAGCCTCGTTCGCGAAAGTTTCCGGCCTGAACCGCGGCAGTCTCAGTGCCATTCTTCATGGCAATCCGCCTAAGCCGATTTCTTTGAGGCAGATGGATGCGTTCAACCGAGCCTTCGGACTTCCGGAAGGATGTTTATATTCGCTTTATGTGGATGAATGCTTTAGTGAAGAGAAGGTCTCGCGCCGTAGGGTGGAGCCTTTTTTAATTCGCTGCGCCGAAACCGGCAAGCAGCATTGTATTGATGAAGTGTTAAGCAGAATGATGGAATACCCCAAACCGCTCGATATTGTCTATTCGGTAGCCGAGAAGCTGTTCACCGCCGGCAAGATGCAGGAGGCGACGGTTTTTTATAAAATTGTAGTGGACAATGAACAAGATAGTTACTCCGAACGGCTGGCGATCAGTCAGTACCGTATTTTCAAATCGCTGATGTCCGTTGTGAATTGGGAGGAGAAGCTGCGGGCAGTGATCGCCTTTGAACCGTTCCGCGGACGCCTTCCCGAGAATCTGCAGTTAGATGGTCTGCTGAAGCTGGCCCAGGTCACCTATACCCTGCATAAGTACAAAGAAATGGAGAAGTATACCGATGAACTGAGGGCACTGGCCAGTGCGATGTACCGGGAACAGCTGCAGAAGAAGGCGGGCAGGCGAGGTGAAGAATTGAAACTGGAGCGCCCGCTTGTTTTTTATTATGCCCATGGCTATTTGCTGAAGGCGACCTCGCTTACGAAACAGGGCAGATATGAGGAAGCCAAGAAATATACCGCCGGCTATGCCGATTTAAGCTGGTTTCAATTTCTTGATGATGAGGGCCGGTCTGAGGTTGAAGCCTTTCGTTTATTTGCCATAGCGAACAGCTTTACCCTGGAAATGCTGGTGGGCAATTACGCAGTACTGCCGGCATATACAGCTTTTCTGGTGGAACATCCCGGGGAGATTCTGCCTGGCCTGGTCATTATTATAGAGGCGGCCAACCGGTTCGGATTCGCTGTAGACGATGTGCTGGAACAGTTTTCAGTGGAGATGGCTCATTGTGTGCTGTATCAGGACCCGATGAATATTGACCGTGTATACAGGCTCAGCTATCAGCTGGCCATCTACCATATAGACCGGGAACGGTATATGTCTGGAGTGGACTGCATTCTGCAGTGTCTCACGCTCGCTGTTGAGCTGAACAGTGCGAAGGACTTGATTGATTGTGTAACTTTATTCGAGACAAGCAGGGATTACGCTACCGATGACCAGCAGAAGAAGTATAGAGAACTCATACAAGAGTTAAGGAAAAATGATGAAAACGCAGTAAATGTTGATCAGCAATCCGGTATTGTACAGTTGCCTCAGCATACAAATCCTATACTATGAATATTCCTCCTCCGCCTTCGGGCGGGGGAGTTTTGGTTTCGCAGCAGTTGCAGCGCTGATGTTCTTCATTCCGTAATAATTGATAACGCCTTCAATGTTTGACAAACAGTTATGGTGAAAATATAATTAGGTAGCCTAATTAATATAGTATTTAATTATTAGTAAACCTAACTAAAGACAGAGGTGAGCAGCATTGGGATAAACCATGAAGAAAATCCAGTCGCGCACAGGCTGTTTGCCGCATTACGGCAGCTGCGAAAAGTTCATTGGCAGCACACAGTGGAAGGCCACAAGCCAAGTGAGATGACTTTATTGATATGTCTTGCCAAGCGGTCTCATTCCCTGGATGAAGGACTTAAGGTTTCGGAACTGAGCCGATTCCTGGGGCTGATGCCGCCAACCGTTACCCAGCTGATCAACAGTCTTGAAGCCAAAGACATGGTTCTCAGGGTGGCTGATCCCTCCGACCGGAGAGTTGTCCGTATTAAGCTGACGGAGCAGGGGAAAGTAATCACACGCAAAGCCAAACATCATATGGATGCATCGCTGAACAAACTGGCGGAACATTTGGGCGAAGAAGAGTGCAACCATCTGGCAGACCTTCTGCTGAAGGTCCACGCATTCGTAGAAGATAATCCGCCGCCTAATCTAGACCTGCTACAAATGAACGGAGATGAGAAACTTGATTAAACTATTAAAAAACCTGAGCCCTTTTAAGCTGGCTGTCGCCGCTGTGTTAATCCTTATCTTTCTGCAGTCTCTGGGCGACTTGTACCTCCCTACACTGATGTCTGATATCGTGGATAAAGGGATCGTGCAGGGCGACCGCAATTATATCTGGAAAATCGGCGGATTTATGCTGCTGGTGGCGGGCGGAGGAGCCATATGCTCTATCGTTGCCAGTTATTTATCGGCAAAGGTTGCTGCCGGCTTCGGTAAAAATATCCGCTCGCGGATGTTCAATCATGTGGAGAACTTTACGCTGCATGAATTCGACAAGCTGGGTACTGCCTCGCTGATTACGCGTACTACTAATGATATTACACAAGTACAAACCGTACTTACTATGATGCTGCGCATGATGGTCGGCGCTCCGATGATGATGATCGGCGGGATTATCATGGCGGTATCAGAAGATGCCAAGCTTTCCCTTATTTTTGTAGTCGTAATTCCTGTACTTGTAGGAGCAATATTCTTCATCGGAATGAAGGGCCTGCCGCTGTTCAAGGCGATTCAGGTCAAGCTGGACAAATTGAACCGTGTACTGCGTGAGCATTTGACCGGTATCCGTGTCATTCGTTCCTTTAACCGGATTGATCATGAGAACAGAAGGTTTACTGAAGCGAACAAGGATCTTACGGAAACGGCGATCAAAGTCAACAAGGTGATGGCCGGCCTGATGCCGATTATGATGCTCGTGATGAACTTTTCGATGATTGCCATTCTGTATTACGGCGGAATCCGGATTGGTGATGGCGATCTGCAGGTAGGTTCATTGATGGCATTTATTCAATATGCAATGCAGATAATGTTCTCCTTAATCATGGTGTCGATGATGTTCGTGCTTATTCCGCGGGCATCTGCCTCCGCACTGCGTATCAATGAAGTGCTGGATATGCAGCCTGAGATTACAGATCCTACGGCGTCCGAGCTTCAGAACACGGCTGCAGTAACGAAGAAGGATGGCCGGGATGTTATGCATGGGTTTGTTGAATTTGACAATGTTTCCTTCTCCTATCCCGGTGCGGAGCAGCCTGCGCTGTCCGGAATCAGCTTCAGCGCGCGGCCCGGTGAGATTACAGCGATCATCGGCGGTACAGGCTCGGGTAAATCGACCCTGCTGAGCTTGATCCCGAGATTCTATGACGCGATTGAAGGCGCCGTGCTTGTGGATGGTGTTGATGTGCGCGAGATGACGCAGGAAGAGCTGCGGAGCAAGATCGGATATATTCCGCAGAAGGCGGTGCTGTTCTCCGGTACGATCAACGAGAATATCCGCTACGGTAAAGAAGATGCTACGGATGAGGAGATCATTCATGCGGCCAAGGTAGCACAAGCCTATGATTTCGTCTCTGCAATGAAGGAAGGCTTCAACTCCGAGATTGCCCAGGGCGGGAACAACGTGTCCGGCGGCCAGAAGCAGCGGCTGTCGATTGCCCGTGCACTGGTAAGAAGACCGGAAGTGTACCTGTTCGACGACAGCTTCTCGGCGCTTGATTTCAAGACCGATGCCAAGCTGCGCGCCGCGCTCAAAGACGAAACAACGGAATCAACGGTTCTGATCGTTGCCCAGCGGGTCAGCACGGTTATGGATGCTGACCGGATTATTGTGCTGGATGACGGCGTGATTGCCGGCATCGGCAATCATCGTGAACTGATGGAGAACAGCGAAGTGTACCGCGAGATCGTATCCTCGCAGTTGTCAGAGGAGGAAATAGCATGAGTGAAGCGAATAAAGGAACCCAAATGCCCAAACCTCCGCGGGGACATGGCGGTGGACCCGGCGGACCGCCCGGAATGAGCATGCCGGTGGAGAAGGCCAAGGATTTTAAAGGTACGCTCAAGCGGCTGATCCGCTACCTGCGTCCGCGGCAGGTGCAGTTGCTGATTGTGTTCATAATGGCTATCGCCAGCACTGTATTCAGTATTTTCAGCCCGAAGGTGATGGGGAAGGCGACAACCAAGCTGTTCGAGGGCGCATACGGCATACTGAAGGGCGTTCCGGGAGCCGCGATTGATTTTGATTATGTGAACAAAATTCTGCTTATTCTGGCGGGTCTGTACCTGTTCAGCTCCTTGTTCAGCTATGTGCAGCAGTATGTAATGGCCGGTGTGGCCCAGAAAGTTGTTTTCGATATGCGCGAGCAGATCAACAACAAGCTGGAGCGTCTGCCGCTGAAATATTTTGACTCCCGGACGCATGGGGAAATTCTTAGCCGTGCGACCAATGACGTAGACAATATCAGTACGACGCTGCAGCAGAGCTTAACTCAGCTGATCACGTCTATCGTAACTATCATTGGTGTCATTGTCATGATGCTCACCATCAGCCCATGGCTGACCTTAATTACAGTTATCACCCTGCCGCTAAGCTTTGTCGTGATTATTGCGATCTCCAAGCGTTCGCAAAGATATTTCATTGGCCAGCAGAAATCACTGGGTGAGCTGAACGGCCATGTAGAGGAAATGTACACGGGTCACCGCATTATCAAGGCCTTTGGCCGCGAGAAGCAATCGCTTAACGAGTTCAACAGCATTAATGATGATCTGTACAATTCCGGCTGGCGGTCCCAATTCATCTCGGGGATCATTATGCCGCTGATGATGTTCATCGGCAACCTGGGATATGTGCTGGTCTGTGTGGTCGGCGGGATCTTCGTGACCAAGAAAACGATTGAGGTCGGTGATATTCAGGCGTTTATCCAGTATTCCCGCCAGTTCACCATGCCAATTACACAAACGGCCAATATCGCCAACATCATTCAATCCACCATAGCTTCCGCAGAGCGCGTGTTCGAGCTGCTGGATGAAGAAGAGGAAATTCCGGAAGTTACTGCTGCTCAGGCTAAGCATGCTGCAGTTGCCGAAGAAGGCTCAGTCGAATTCCGTCATGTGAAATTTGGCTACAAAGAGGATGCTATCCTGATTGAAGATATGAACATTGAAGTCAGCCCGGGTCAGACCATAGCGATTGTAGGACCAACCGGTGCCGGCAAAACAACGCTGATCAACCTGCTGATGCGCTTCTATGAGATCAGCGGCGGCGAGATTGTCATTGACGGCGTCAACATCACCGACATGAAGCGCAGCGAGCTGCGCAGTAAATTCGGTATGGTGCTGCAGGATACATGGCTCTTTAACGGAACGATCCGCGACAACATTGCTTACGGCCGCGAAGGTGCAACAGATGCGGATGTGGTGCGTGCGTCCAAGGCGGCGCACGCTGATCACTTTATCCGCACGCTTCCACTTGGCTACGACACAATCCTGAACGAAGAAGCCTCGAATATCTCGCAGGGGCAGAAGCAACTGCTGACTATTGCCCGGGCAATTCTGGCCGATCCTTCGATCCTGATTCTTGATGAAGCGACCAGCAGTGTCGATACACGGACGGAAGTGCAGATTCAGAAGGCGATGAATACGCTGATGAACGGCAGAACAAGCTTTGTAATTGCGCATCGCCTGTCAACGATTCGTGACGCAGATCTGATTCTGGTGATGAACCAAGGCAGCGTTATTGAAAAAGGCACCCATGTGGAGCTGCTGGAGCAAGGCGGCTTCTATGCCGACCTGTACAACAGCCAATTTTCCGGTGACGATCTGCCGGATGTGGGCTAAACCGCAAGCAGAAGCAGCAAATATCATCTGAATATATCTATCAAATATCACCCCTCTGTCTACAGCAGACTACTATTGCTGTGAGCAGAGGGGTGTTTTGCATGAAGGGAATAGCTTATGGCAAAGAATAAAATATAAAAAAGATTTGATTAAAAATTTTAGGGTATATATGATAAGGTTAATAAAATGACCCGCGGCTCATTTTTGGGGAAGCCGGGGTTGAAGAGAGGATGAAGGGAATGTCAGGCTACGGAAAATGGGTGGCTGGCCGTAAAACAAAGTGGATAACTCTTGCGGTCTGGATCGTAATTGTGGGTGCTCTTACACTTCTTTGGCCTTCTGTAAACTCACAGGTAGTGAATAATGCGCAGAATCTGCCTGATGATTCGCAGTCGGTCCGGGCGGCGGCGGTTGCGGAACAGGAGTTTCCAGCAGGGAGCGGCGTGCCGGCACTGCTTGTATGGCATAAGGAGGGCGGGCTGTCCGATGAGGATTTGATACATATCATTGCTGTATACGGCAAGCTTGAGCAGCAGCCGTTGCCGCACCAGAACTATGTTCCGCCGCTGGGAAAGCTGCCGCCGCAGGCGCTGCAAGCTTCTCTGTCCGAGGACCGCAGCACACTGGTCACACCGGTGCTCTTCGACAAGTCCGCGGACAGTGATCAGCTCGGTGAGGCCGTAACGCAAATGAAGAAATTGATCTCTGCGGAAACCGGCGGTGATCCTGCCGCGGCCAAGGTGGACGGCAGTGAGTTGAGCCTGCGGGTTTCCGGTCCTGTGGGCATCTCCATTGATGCGACAGGGCTGTTCAAGGATGCGGACGTTTCCTTGCTCATCGCGACGGTAATTCTTGTACTGGTGTTCCTGCTGCTGATTTACCGTTCGCCGATTCTGGCTTTGATTCCGCTCGTGGCGGTAGGATTTGCTTACGGGGTTACCAGTCCGGTGATTGGGAAGATGGCCCAGGAGGGCTGGATTACAGTGGATTCACAGGCTATCTCAATCATGACCGTGCTGCTGTTCGGCGCAGGCACGGACTACTGCCTGTTCCTGATCTCCCGGTTCCGCCAGATGCTGAAGGTGGAGGAGAGCAAGGGCCGTGCACTGCTGAGCGCAATCACCCATTCCTCGGGTGCTATTGCAATGAGCGGATTTACAGTAGTGCTGGCACTGTTCGCGCTGCTGCTGGCGAAATATGGAGCGTACCACCGCTTTGCGGTTCCTTTCAGCGTCTCCATTCTTATTATGGGCTTCGCCAGTCTGACCCTGGTGCCGGCGCTGCTGGCCATCTTCGGGCGGACTTCATTCTTCCCGTTTGTTCCACGCACTCCGCTGATGGAAGCGGAGCGGGCCAGAGCCAAAGGCAAGCCGGCTCCGCAGCCAAAACCTGCCCGCAATAAAGGAATCGGCAACTTTGTCGTTTCCCGTCCTTGGGCGATTGTAGGAGTAACTGTGGTGCTTCTGGGTGTGCTGGCTTCCTTCTCCGGGGGTATCAAGTTCACTTATGATATCCTATCATCCTTTCCGGAGGATATGGAGTCGCGCGAAGGTTTTGACCTGATAGGCAATCAGTTCTCCCCAGGGGAGCTGGCTCCCGCCAAGCTGATGATAGATACCGAGGGCAAAGCGGACGGTGAGGATCTTAAGGTGATCCTGGGCGGCCTTTCATACGTGGATGTTGTATCGGATCCCCAGCAAGGCGCGGTCAATAAGAATATTCTCGGTTATGATATTGAATTTAAGAACAACCCGTATTCCCTGGAGGCGATGAGCCACATACCGGCACTTCAGGATACTGCGGAGCAGGCGCTGATTGATGTAGGAGTGGCTGAGCCCGGCGACAAGGTATGGGTCAGCGGACAGACGGCAACCCAGCATGATACGAAAGAGCTGGGTGAACGGGATACCGATTTGATTATACCGGTAGTCATTGGGCTTATTACTTTGCTGCTGCTGATCTACTTGCGTTCTGTAGTGGCAACCGTTTATTTGGTGGCTACAGTCATTCTGTCCTTTTTCTCGGCCCTTGGTTTAGGGTGGATTATTATTCATTACGTGCTGGGCGCAGATGCTATTCAGGGCGCGATTCCGCTGTATTCCTTCGTCTTCCTGGTGGCGCTGGGCGAGGACTACAACATCTTTATGATTTCGAACATTTGGAAAAAGCGCAAGCGGATGCCGCTGAAGCAGGCCGTCGCCGAGGGTGTGAACGAGACTGGATCGGTGATTACGTCCGCCGGACTCATTCTGGCCGGAACCTTTGCCGTACTCGCGAGCCTGCCGATACAGGTGCTGGTGCAGTTCGGGATCATTACCGCGATCGGCGTGCTGCTGGATACCTTCATCGTCCGGCCGTTTCTGGTGCCGGCAATCACAGTGCTGCTGGGCCGCTGGTCGTTTTGGCCCGGCAAACATCAGGAGCTGGAAAAGGCATTGCCGGCAGTTGATGAGCATTAAGCCAGAGCTTGCTACAGGCAGATAGTAAACAGGACGCCCCGTTAAGCCATGAGGCTTAGTGGGGCGTCCCTGTTTTATTTGCAGTGATTTGTGCCGCCGGACGGAATTGACACGCCCTAGCGCAGACGTATGAGCAGTATGGGACCTGGGCCCCTCTACCGGATTATTCCCCCGGTGTACGGCTGATCAGCAGCTCATACTTGTCGAGCGACGCGCCCAGGATGGCTTCATTTCCGCCTGACCCACGGTGCGATTCGCGGAAGGAAGGACTGGCAGTCCACCCTTTAAAGGCTTCTTCGTTCTCCCACACGGTACAGATTTTCAGCTCTTCCACGCCCTCTTTAGCTGCGCTGTGCCATACCTCCATACGTACAAAGCCGGGCATATCCTGCACGCCGCCCGCTCCGCCAAAACGCTGGGCAAGGGTTTCTCCATGCCCTTCCTTAACCTTAATGGTGTTTGTTACTACCAGCATGCTGATTCCTCCCTCGAAAGACTCTGCAATTTATTGTGGATTGGTAGTCCAGATTCCCGCAGTCTTCAAGAAGACGCGGTCCGGCAGCTTCAGGGCCGCCAGGGTCAGCTCAGCCACATCCTCCGGCTGCATCATCCGGTCTTCATCGCCGATCTTCAGGCCGGCATTCTCGGCAAGCCCGGTATTGACGGTGCTTGGTGTCAGGGCCACTACGCGGATATTATGCTTGCGCACTTCTTGGGCCAGCGCTTCCGTCATGCCCATCAGGGCAAATTTGGAGGCGCAGTAGGCCGAGCCGGTGGCGAAGCCGCGCTCACCAGCTGTAGAGGAAATATTGATGATATTTCCGCCGCTGCGTTCAATCATTGCCGGGAGTGCTGCCCGGGTTACATAATAGGTGCCGAACAGATTGATCTGCATGTGGCGCTCCCAATCTGCCGGGTCCATTTCCAGGAAAGTGCCGAATTTGGCAATTCCGGCGTTGTTGATCAGCGCATCGAAGGTGCCGAGATCATTCTGAAGCGCGACAACCGCCCGCTCCGCTTCTTCGCGGACAGCGATATCGGCTACAGCAATGCTGACCTTCACGTCATAGACCTCCGTCAAAGCCGATTTCAGCGCCTCCAGATCACCTGAAGTTCTGGAGATCAGGCCCAGATTAGCGCCTTCTTTCGCCAGTGCCATGGCCAAGGCTTTGCCGATCCCTTTGCCTGCACCTGTAATCACAATGCTTTTTCCTCTCAAATCCATAATCTGCCGTCACGCTCCCTCTGAATTTATTGATAATAAAAATATTCAGCTCCTATTATACCTGAGCGTGGGCTGACAATCACGCCGGAGCCGCTTGGAGCTGTCCCAAGCCGCTGGGTTGCTTCAAGCGACAGAC
Source organism: Paenibacillus sp. IHBB 3054 (assembly GCF_051594305.1). NCBI lineage: Bacteria > Bacillati > Bacillota > Bacilli > Caryophanales > Paenibacillaceae > Paenibacillus > Paenibacillus sp. IHBB 3054. The sequence goes on from NZ_JBOFBG010000005.1 coordinate 31,922, forward strand.
AAACGCGGCTGCTCAGGCAAACCATTCGCTGCTTTAATTCATCTCTGCTTCCAGCTTCGTCAGCGGCAACGTAGCGGGACCCTCCAGTACAGCTCCCTCATAGGAGAAACGCGAGCCGTGGCAAGGACAGTCCCAGGAGCGTTCTCCATCATTCCATTCACACTCGCAGCCCATATGGGTGCAGGTTCTGTCTACCAGATGCAGCTTGCCTCCCGTGTCACGGTAGGCCCCAACACGTTTGCCGTCATGAAAGACAACCGCGCCTTCATCAGGCCCCAGATCACGGGTTTTCTTATGGACAATCTCCACCTTGCCGGCAACCAGCTCCTTGGCGACATTGGTATTCTGCACAATGAAATTTTTGATGGATGGGCTGGCTTTAAAGCGCGAGGGATCGTAGAGTTCACTGTAGGGATTATGCTTGCGCAGAATCTGATCCGTGATCATACGTGCGGCCAGCGTTCCGCTGGTCATGCCCCATTTGCCATAGCCGGTGGCAATATAGATTTCCTCTTCCCCGGAAACCTTGCCGATATAAGGCACTCTGTCCAGGGTAATGAGGTCCTGCGCTGACCAGCGGTACGGAATGGCCTTGATGCCCAGCAGTTCACCTGCGAACAGCTCCAGGTTCTCATAATGGCCGAAGGTGCAGATGCCCTGGCCTGTCTTGTGATTCTCCCCGCCGATAATGACCAGCCTCTGGCCGCCCCATTCGACAGCGCGCAGAGAGCGTGTAGGTTCTCCGGCGCTCAAATACATGCCGCCCTCATAATGTGTTTCCGGCTGAATCGCCAGACAGTAGGAACGTTCTGCATGCAGGCGCGAGAAGTAGAGGGCTCCGCCGTCATAGAAAGGAAAGTGGGAGGCCGAGATAGCATGGCGGCACTTAATTTTCAGTTGCTCTCCTTCAGTGTAAAGCGTGAGGCCGCCGTCCTTGTCTACCTTTTCTCCGATCATCGTGTGCTCGTAGACAGTTCCACCCTTGTCCAGAATCACCTGAAGCAGGCCTTGCAGGTATTGAAGCGGGTGGAAGCGGGCCTGTCCCGGCAGCTGGATGGCACCTCCAGCCATCAGCGGCAAGGAGACGTTGTCCAGCCATTGCCCGGGGAGTCCCAGCTTTTCGTAAGCTTTAAACTCCGCCTCCAGTTGTTTGAGCGTCTTATCGTCGCTGTTATCGGCATAGAGTAAGGCGTCTTCACGTGTTATTCCGCAGGACAGGTTCAGTTCCTCCGCAGTGGCGATAATCCATTCCATCGCCTCACTGTTCGACTGGAAATAGAGCTTGGCCTGTTCTTCCCCGAAATGCTTCAGCAAATCATGGTAGATCAGCCCGTGCTGGGCGGAAATCTTGGCGCTTGTGAATCCAGTGGTGCCGCCAAAAATTTCTCCCGCCTCCAGCAGAGTGATTTTATACCCTGCGTTTGCCAGCAAATAAGCTGCAGTAATGCCGGTAATACCGGCCCCGACAATTGCGACATCGGTAACGTGATCTTCCGCCAGCTTCGGAAATGAAGGCAGGTCGGTGCTGTCTCTCCATAACGATTGCGGAAATTGCGGAAGACCCTGCGATACATCGTGCGTTGAACTCATCTTAACATCCCTCCATCGGACAATATTCATCTCATTTATTACCACAGTCCCGCCAAAAGAAACTCCTCAAAGGTCCAGGTGCATGAAATCGGGGACCTAGTGCCAAAATAAGTTGGATTCGATAGGCAGACGATTAGATTGACGCTGGAACAATCAAGACTTATACTTGATCTAAAAATAAGTTAGAGGATGATGAAGATGAGGAACCTGAATTTGACCTCCCAGCGTCAAGCCGTTTATGATATCGTCCGCCAGTCACATGATCATCCTACCGCCGCAGAAGTGATGAACCGGCTGGTAGAGCAGGGACATAACCTGGCCTATGGCACCGTGTACAATTCACTGCGTTATCTTGCCGATAAACAAATGATCCGCGAGCTGAAGCTTGGCGAAGCAGCCAGCAGATATGATGCGCGTATGGACGATCACCAGCATATTATTTGCGAGGTGTGCGGTGCGGTGGATGAGGTGATGAGCCATGTGCCCCAGGAGTGGATGGATACGGTGGCCAAGGATACCGGATACACCATTTCACATGCCCATGTCGTATTCGGCGGAGTATGCCCGGCTTGCAGGAACAAAGTTGTGAATTAGATTAAGAAGGGCCTACACCCCTGACCAAGGGTCTGACATATGAATAAATATATAATAAAAGACCGTTTTCAAATAAACGGTCTTTTTGCTGTTTTATCAGTGAATTTATCAAGGAAATCTTGAAATTCATGGGAAATTTCAGAGTAAAAGAGGGATTTCATACCCGGTATATAATTATATACCTGTATAGATTGAACTTGAAAATTACATATAGGGAAAAGTGACGGAGGGGAAGTTTGGAACTGGAGGAGCGACAGCGTCCGCCTTTGTCTGTGGATTTCAACCGCGAAGAGCGGAATAAAATCAAGAAATCTGCAGACAACAGCGGCCGGAAGTCCAAACATTCTCTGTAGTCACGGCCAATCCCAAAATAGAAGAATTATAAGTTCATTCTATATATGACATAAATGATCATACTTAAGACCTAATAAGAAGGAGAGATGGATTTCACCCATGAATAAAAGCACCCGCTTAACCATCCGCATGAAGCTTATTCTTACATATCTGCTTGTACTTCTCGCTCCCAGCCTTATCATCGGCTGGCAGACCTATCAATCGGCCAGTCATAAGGTGGAGGACCAGCTGATGAATAACGCCACAGAAAGTGTGATGGCGGCCAACGAGATCATTAATGCGAACATTCAGTCCAAAATCGACGCGGTTAGTTATTTTGCCGGGCAAATTTCCTCCGGGTCAGTGAATAGGGAGGCTGTAGGGGAAAGTGCGGCTGATGTAAAGGCCAGATTGCAGGAATATGCTGCGCTGCATCCCGATATTCTGGATATTTACGTCGGAACCAGCGGGGCAAAGTCTGTTCATGCTTCCGATGACCAGCAGCCGGACGGTTATGACCCGCGCAAGGAGAACTTTTATGTGAATGCGCTGAAGCAAGGGAAGGGGACGGTAATCTCCCCTGCTTTTAAAACGGCAAATAATGAAACGGCCATCGCCATTTCGGGAGTGCTTGCGGATGGCAGCGGAGTCATAGGGCTCGACCTGAACTTGTCCGCCCTGGCTGATCTTACGAACATTAAGCTGGGCAAGGAAGGATACATAATGATTCTGGACAGCAGCAAGAAGTTTCTGGTTCATCCCACTGAGACGATAGCCGAGGAATCCTCGCTGGATTTTGTGAAGCAGATGTTCGAGGGAGAAGCAGGCTCCTTTGATTATGTCTATAAGGATACTGCCAGAAAGCTGACCTTCATGGTCAATGAGCTCACCGGCTGGAGAATCGGGGGCACCATCAGCAAGCAAGAGGTTGCTGATGCTACAGCCGACATCCGTGATAAAGTGGTTCTAGTGATTGCTGTTTCTGTATTGCTTGCGCTCATATTGATCTATTTCAATGTGTCCTCCATCGTGCGGCCGCTGATCCGTCTGCGCAAAGCTACAGCGGCTATAGCGAAAGGCGACCTGTCTGAAGATATCGGGGTGTTCCGCAGGGACGAAATCGGCCTATTGGCCGACAATTTCCGCACGATGGTGGCTGATCTGCGCGGCATGATTCTCGGTGTTCAGCAGATGACGGGTAATCTGTCCGCTTCGGCCAAAGAGCTGACAAGCGGGGCTGAGCAGTCAACTACGGCGATCAGGCATGTGACGGAAGCAATTCAGGAAGTCGCGGCAGGCACAGAACGGCAGGTAGGCAGTGTGCAAAAAGGGCTGGAGAGCGCCGCGGCGACCACCCATGAAGTCCAGCATATTTCCGGGTTCATGGAGCAGGTGTCAGCCATGATGGACAAGACCTCGCTGTCTGCAGCCGAGGGGAATGATTCAGTCATCAGTGTGGTTGACAAAATTAACGGAATTCATGAGACGGTGGAAGAGCTTGGCAACATGATTGACAAGCTGAATGAGCGCACCGGACAAATTCAGGGCATTGTCGGTGTGATCACAGGTATTGCGAGGCAGACCAATCTGCTGGCCCTGAATGCTTCCATTGAAGCAGCCAGAGCGGGCGAGCAGGGGCGCGGCTTTGCCGTTGTCGCCTCGGAGGTCCGCAAGCTGGCTGAGGAATCAGAGAAATCGGCGCGGATGATCTCGGAGCAGATTTCCTCCATCAACGGGGAAATGCAGCAGGCAACAGTGACGATGGAGGATGCCAAAGAGAAGGTGTCGGCAGGCATCCTGGCAGTAGATACTACAGGCCGCTCCTTATCGCGGATCCGCAGGGCGGTCAAAGGCGCGGCAGAGAAAATTGAAGCGATGGACGGAGCCGTACACACGCTGTCGGCAGAAGCAGCCAGTATGGAAAAGGCAATCGGGGAGCTGCAGGGCATTTCCCAGGAGGCTGCAGGCAATACGGAGACGATTTCAGCTGCTGCACAGGAGCAGCTTGCTTCCGTTGAAGAAATAGCCTCTTCCACGGCTGGCTTAAGCCAGCTTGCCGGAGAGCTGCAGAAGCTGGCAGGCCGCTTCAAGCTTCACCCGGGGCAGCAGGTTTCCTTTGAAACTCCTGTTCCGCAGGAAGCGGATCTTCAGAAGGGAGCGGGAAATTCCTGATTACGGATTTGATTACGCTACTTTTCTTTTCCCGGGCTTTGCAAGTATACTGATAAGCAATAATGCAGGGCTAACTAGGGGGAATATTTATGGCAGAGCAGTTAAAGGGGATTACCGTAGCCCTTGCCGGTCCGCGAAAATCGGAGGAAATGGCCAAACTGGTACAGAATATGGGGGGGACGGCGCTGCAGCGGCCTGCCCAGGGCACGGTATTTCTCGACGGCGAGGCCTTACGTGAAGCGCTCGTAGCCTGGACCCAGCATCCGCCGGATCTGGCCATTCTGACTACAGGCATGGGGCTTGATGCACTGTTCGAAATGGCCGGGGAAATAGGGCTTGCCGAGCGGTTTCAGGAGGTCCTCTCGTCCTCTCCGATTGCTGCCCGGGGCTATAAAACGGTGAACGCCCTGAAGAAGCGGGGACTGGTGCCGGAGGTGCGCGATGACGATGGCAGCACTACAGGACTGATCCGCGGGCTTGCGGATTGGGACTTGCGGGGCAAGGAGGTCGTGCTCCAGCTGCATGGCGATCGCTCCCCCCGTCTCATTGCCTGGCTTACGGAAGCCGGAGCCGTTGTCCGCGAAGTGCAGCCATACCTTCACACCCCGCCCGAGCCGGGTTCGCTTGCCAGGCTGCTGGCGGAAATCACGGAAGGATTGGTGGATGCCGTAGCGTTTACGAGCGGACCGCAATTCCGCTTCCTGGCAGGGTACGCCCGGGAACAAGGCAAGCTTGGGGAACTGGTGCAAGCCTTTGAGACTAAAGTGCTGGCGGTTTCCGTGGGCAAGATTACCTCTGAGTCCCTGAAAGAGGAAGGCGTCAAGCGGATTGTGATGCCGGAGCATGAACGGATGGGCAGCATGTTCGTTGAACTTGGGCGTTATGTCGCGGCAAACCGCTGATTTTTCAGCCGAGTCCCGCTGCGATTTTCTGCGGGGGATCTGCAAGACGGTTATCCTGCTCCGTTTGTGGGCGGGATTTGTTTTTTTAAAAGATAAGAATTTATAGGCTTCACGCTATAAATTATCCTTCTATTTCTCGCTGAAACGGATACCGTCCTTTTGAGGACGGCGAAGCCGTTTCCACTTGTGAGAAATTGCGTAGCAAACGCGGTCCTGAACTAGCCTGAAGCAAGGCTCCGGTCACAGACATTTAACCTGCCGGTAATGGACATCCGCTGCACTTTTACTTAGAATAATAGCAACGTGCCACAATCCAAGATAGAGACAAGGAGGAGGATACCTATGGACAAGAGAAAATGTTTGCTGCTGGGCGATTACACGCATCCCCGGTTCCATCCGCTGCAGGGTGTAGACAAACAAATCAGCGAGATTCTGAATGATCTGCTGATCGTTCAGTGCTCGGAGAATAAAAAGCTGCTGCTCAGCGAGCATCTGGCCGGTTACGATTTATGTATCGCCTATAATGAACTATGGAACGAAACGGTTTCCCCCCAGCAGACAGCGGGTCTGCTCAGCTATGTGAGCGGAGGGGGAGGCCTGATCGTGCTGCATACGGGGGTTTCCCTGGCCAAGCGCTATGAACTGGCCCATCTGATCGGCGGCAGATTCACCGGACATCCGCCTTTTACTCCGCTGAACTTCAAAGTAATGGAGCATGATATTACGGAGGGAATGGAAGACTTCCAGCTCGATGAAGAGCCATACCGGTTTGAATTCGATCCTTTTACCGAGAAGACCATTCTGCTGGAGTATGAATATGAGGGCGAAAGCTTGCCGGCAGCCTGGTGCCACAGCTACGGACTGGGACGGGTTGTCTATATTATGCCTGGACATCATGAGCCTTCGTTCCGGCATCCGGCGGTCCGTGAATTGATTCTGCGGGCGGCAACCTGGGCGGCACGTATTCCCAGATAATTTGAAATTGTAATAAAATGATACCCCTTGCGGCTGCTTCCTTTGTGAAATGCTCCGACAAGGGGTATACTTTATCCATAACTGGAATCTTTGGGGGGAAAGTACTATGAGTGATTTGTTCAAAAAAGCAATCTCTTTAGGAGTGGGCCTCACCATTGTTAGCAAGGAAAAGGTGGAAAAGGTAGTTGAGGAGCTGGTAAAACGGGGAGAGCTTGCACCCTCGGAATCCAAAGCGCTTGTCGACCGGCTCGTGGAGCGGGGCGACGAGGAACGCGGAGTCTTCAAGAATGCCGTACAGGAGCAGGTTCAGCGTGTGCTGAAGGATCTTAAAGTTCCCGTGCAAAGCGATATCGCCACACTGGAAACACGAATTGCCGTTTTGGAGCGCCGCGTGGCTGAGCTGGAGGGTGCCTCTGCCCAGAAGGAAGCTCTGCCGGAAACGCGTACGGAATAAATGGCTGTACGCATCAGACATGCCGGACGGTACCGGACCATTGCCATGGCGCTTATGCGCCATGGCTTCGGTTATATGGTGGAGGAACTGGGTCTCTACCATATTCTTTCCCTTCCGCGCCGGATGTTGACACAGGAGACTCACGCAAGCCTTACACTCGGAGAACGGATTCGCCAGGTACTGGAGGATTTAGGGCCAACCTTTGTCAAATTGGGCCAGCTGGCCAGTACCCGTTCCGATCTGCTGCCTGATTCGATCATTCAGGAACTGGTAAAGCTGCAGGACAGTGTGCCGCCGTTCTCAGCGGAAACTGCACGCAATATTGTTGAGCAGGAGCTTGACCAGCATCTGGATGAAACCTTCGAATATTTCGAGAATACACCGCTTGCTGCGGCTTCGATCGGCCAAGTGCACCGTGCTGTACTGCATGGAGGCAAGCAGGTTGCGGTTAAGATACAGCGTCCCGGTGTCATGCGGACCATGACCCGTGATTTGGAAATTCTTCAGGATCTAAGCGCGCTTGCCGAAAGAAGATTGGACTGGGCGAAGCAATACGGGCTGATCCGGATGGTGGAGGAGTTCTCCCGGGCGCTGCTGGCTGAACTGGACTACGGCCAGGAAGGCCGCAACGCCGAGCGTATTGCCAGCCAGCAGACGGCACATGATAAAGTATACATTCCGGCAATCTATTGGGACTACAGCTCGGCGCGTGTGCTGACGATGGAATACGTGGAGGGCATTACACTCAACCACCGGGATGAGCTTCTGGAGCGGGGAATCAAGCTAAAAACTGTAGCCCAGCAGCTTGTGGAGATGATGCTGGATCAAATCTTTATCCACGGCTTCTTTCATGCCGATCCCCATCCGGGCAATGTGATGCTGCTGGACAACAACAAGCTGGCGCTGATTGATTTTGGCATGGTCGGGCGGCTCAGTGAGGAGATGAAGGACAGTCTGTCCGCGCTCGTCATCGCCCTGATGCGCAGAAATACCGATTCCATGGTGCGGGCGATTCTGCGGTTGGGAGTAATTCCCGAAGAAGCTGACCGTGCTGCACTTCATGATGATATGGACCGGCTTCGGGAGTCGTATTATGATATCCCGTTCCATCAGATCAGCATCGGCAAGGCGCTGAACGATCTGTTCGGCATCGCCCGCAAGCACCGGCTGGTCATTCCGCCGGATCTGGCGATGCTGGGCAAAACGATGCTGACGCTGGAGGGGGTTGTTGCCAACCTTGACCCTTCCTTTAGCATCGTGCAGATGGCCGAGCCTTTCGGCAGGCAGCTGGTGAAGCAGCGTTTCAGCGGCAGCCGCATGCGGCGCAAGCTTATCGGCGGAGTCGCCGATCTGGCGGAAAGTCTGGTCGAGCTTCCCTCTCAGGCCCGGCAGCTGTCGGCGCTAATCAGCAGAGGCAAGCTTAAGGTAGAGGTCGGGCTGCCCGAACTGAAAAATTTAGAGCATAAGTTCAGCCGTGTCGGCAATCGCCTCTCCTTCAGCATTGTACTGCTGGCCTTCAGCATTATTATGGCCGGACTGATTATCGGTTCATCGCTGCGTGGCGAGCCTTCGCTGCTGTGGGATTTTCCAACGGTGGAGATTGGCTCAGTGATTGCGCTGCTGATGATTCTGTGGCTGCTCTTCTCGATTTTTAAATCGGGCCGCTTCTAGCCTTGCAGGGAAGAATAATTATTCTTCGCCAGTTGCACACAAACGCCCCAGGATCAAGTACAATATAAAGATAACTTTCTAAGGTCACTGTTCTGCCCCTTAAGGCAGGACAGGCTATCGTATAGTATGTAATGGAACGCAAATGGAGTGCCGTCTGAATGTCCGGTGGATCGCTGCTGCCCCTGAAACCGACTTGGACCGCACGTCTGCAGGGCCAGAATCGGCAAGTGGGACGGAAGGACTCCGGTGACGGGGTTCTTCCGCTTTTGTTTGAAAATATGCCGTTTTCGCCTGAAATAAGCTTGTGCCGCCACTCCGGCGGAGGCCGTATGGATGCGTACATTACTCCCGAAAATGGATGACTATAAGTTATGCTGCACAGTAAAGCAAATTAGAGAATTAGTGAGGTGGAGAAATTGCCGGGTTTTAAGGAATTAGGAGTTTCTGAATTATTGAATGATCTGCTCAAAGGACAAGGCATTGTAAAACCAACGCCGGTGCAGGAGGAAGCCATTCCGCCGGTGGTGCAGGGCCTGGATGTTATCGCCAGAGCGAAGACGGGAACGGGGAAGACGCTCGCTTTCCTGCTGCCGATTATGGACAAAATCCGGGTGGAGGCGGCTTATCCGCAGGCGCTGGTCCTCGCGCCGACGCGTGAGCTGGCCCTGCAAATTACGGAAGAGGCACGCAAGCTGGCACGACATACGGGTGTGAAGATTCTGGCTGTCTACGGAGGTCAGGATGTAGAGAAGCAACTTCGCAAGCTGGAGGGCGGAAGACATCTCATTATCGGAACCCCGGGCAGACTGCTTGACCACCTGCGGCGGGAAACGCTGGATCTTGGGGGCGTGAAGATGCTCGTCCTGGATGAAGCGGACCAGATGCTGCATATGGGCTTCCTGGAGGATGTGGAGACGATTATTACGGCTGTTCCTTACCGCCGTCAAACGATGCTCTTCTCCGCCACAATGCCTGACCCCATTAAACGTCTCGCTGCCAACTACATGAAGGAACCGCTGGACATCGTGATCAAGAGCGGCTCGCCGATTCCGCTGGACAATATCCGCCAGCAGGTCGTAGAGTGCTCCGACCGCAACAAAGAAGAAGCGCTGCAGGCGCTGATCGAACGCGACCGCCCGTATTTGGCGATTATCTTCTGCCGGACCAAACGGCGGGTATCGAAGCTGAACGAAGCGCTGCAGGCAGCAGGTTATGACTGCGACGAGCTGCACGGCGATTTGTCCCAGGGCAAGCGCGAAGCAGTGATGAAGCGGTTCCGCGATGCGAAGCTGCAGCTGCTGGTAGCTACGGATGTTGCCGCGCGCGGTCTGGACGTTGAAGGGATTACCCATGTCTTCAACTACGACCTGCCGCTGGATGCGGACAGCTACATTCACCGGATCGGCCGGACCGGACGCGCCGGAGGCAAAGGCCTCGCGATCACTTTCTCCTCGCCGCGCGAACGCGCCGGGCTCGAGCTGATCGAGCACGGCATTTCCCAGCGGCTGGACCGCCGCCGCTACGAGAAGGATGAATTCGGCGTAGGCGAATTCACCTCCGTGCAAGGCGGCGGCTCCCCGCGCGGCGGACGCCAGAACGCAGCGCCTGAAGCGGCGCGTGCCGGCCGCGGCGGGCGCGAACAAGGGCGCAGCGGCGGAGCACCACGCGCCGAAGCCGGAGCACGGCCGGGCGGCCGCGGCCGTGGCGGCAACAAGGAAGCAGGCAGCTGGGGCGCGCCTGCCGAGAAGACCAGCCGCAGTGCAGCGGCTGGAGGCAAGCGCAGCGCCTATGAGGCGGCAGCGCCCAGAGGCGGCGATTCCGCCGGCAAGAGCGCGGCGAAGCCAAGACCGGGCGGCGGCTACGGCGCCTTTGACCCTAGAAGCGCCAGCCCGGCTGCAGCTTACGGGGCAGGCGGCAATGCCGCCGGCGGACGTGGCGGCAGCAGAACGGCCGCCCCATCCAAAGGCGGCCCGAGCAGCGGCTATAGCTCCAACGTCACCAGAGGAATGGAAGCTGGTGGCTTCAGCTATGGCGCTTCCAAAGGCGCAGGCTCCGGAAGCGGCTATAATCCGGGCGGTGCGCAAGCCAGCCCTAAACACAGAGCAAATGTAGCCCGCAGCGATGAAGCAGGCGGCTACAATGCGGCAGCTCCCAAAGGTGCGCGCGGCGGCTCCAAGGGCGGCAAAGGCGGGTACAGCTCCGGCGGACGGAACAGCGGCGGCGGCGGTGCATCACGCGGCGGTCGTGGCAAGAGCTCCGGCGGCGGTTCGCGCGGCGGACGCGGCTCATCCAGGTAAAGGCGCTCGACATTTATAGTTGAAACTTGTTACCATAGGGCAGTTGGCGTATCCGCCAACGACCTGTGGTAACATTTGTTTTATACGACTGAAACCTTTTTACCGTTTAGCCTGTCTAATAGATAAATAGAGCACCAGCTGCAGGAGTGCAGAGAATGAGGCAACTGTTGGTTTCGTACAGACGGATCCGAAGCAGGATGCCAACAAGTATAGGAGGAAACATACATCATATGTCCAAGACCGTCAAAATAGTTATTTTGTTCGTTGTCGTGATTGCGATCGGTTGGGGAATCGGAAAATATACGTCGGCTCCATCCGCTTCAGAGGAAGAAGGAACGGTAGTAAGCGACGGCAGTACCCTTCAGGGTCAGCCGGATGCAAGTGCAGAACCTGCACCAGTTGCCAGTGTAAGCCCGGACGAGCAGGACCAGGAGGCTTCTGGAAACAACACGGGAGCCGAAGGGTCTACGGCTGATCCGGAAGAGAACGATAGTGAGAATGCGGCTACCAATCCAACTTCTGTTGTTACAAATAAGCCGGGCACGCCGGACTCAGGCAATAATGCAGCCGAACTGACTGCCGCAGAGCCCGAAAGCATGTCAGTCATGGTCAACAAGCAGTACAAGCTGCCGGATAAGTATAAGCCTTCGGATCTGGTATATCCGAATGTGCGGTTCCTCTTCTCGGAGAAGATTGAGAAGCGGATGATGCGCCGCACTGCAGCTGGTGCGCTTGAGGAAATGTTCGCAGGGGCGAAGAAGGACGGCATACAGCTGGCCGGTGTTTCGGCCTACCGTTCCGAGAAAACCCAGACAAGGCTATTCAACAACTATGTAGACAGAGACGGGGAAGAGAAAGCCCGCACCTACAGCGCAGTTCCCGGCCATAGTGAGCATCAGACGGGCCTGGCGATTGACATTTCCGGCAGTGACGGCAAATGCGCCGCCGAGAGCTGCTTTGCGGGTACGCCTGAAGCTGATTGGCTCGCTAGTCATGCTGCGGAGTACGGCTTCATTATCCGTTATCCGGAAGGTAAGCAGTCGATTACCGGTTATAAGTATGAGCCTTGGCATGTCCGCTATGTAGGCAAGGAGATCGCCGTCTCCATCGCAGAGAAAGGCATTACGCTGGAAGAGTACTTTGATGTTGTTCCCGTATCGAATTAACCGGCTGCAAGCCATTGTATTAAAAAGCAGGCTCACCATACGTTTAGCAACAGCTCCATCAGCGGTCCCGGAATAACGGGGCCGCTTTTTTGATTGGCCAATGCGTAACGTCTGCATCCCGCTATGCATGGTTCAGCTATGCGGCCGATGGTTAAGTAGTGGGAAACTAACTAGTTTTCATAAGGAGGCGCATCACGTGTCCGAACATAACCATGTGGTAAGCAAGGATGGAAGTGTAACCATGAACCGTGTCAATGACGCCCTGGACCGGATTGAACCTGAGCAGAAAGAGGTTATTCTGAACAATTTTCAGGAGTTTAAGAGCTATTTAAGTAAGCGGATTCATCTTGCCCAAAAAATCGGGCTCAGCGATGAGCAGCTGGCGATAGCAGCTGAGAAAATCGCTGATTATCTGGCGGCTTATGAAGAGCCCCGCAACAGCGAGGAGAAACTGCTGCTGGAGCTGTGGAAGGTTGGCAGCAAGGAAGAGCGGCATCGTCTGGCGCACATGCTAGTCAAGCTGGTTCAGGAGTAATTCAAAGCTTGCCACAGGCTGGTTAAGCGGGTATGTAGCTCTACCGGTGCATGCGCTGGTATATAGCGAGGTACAGTCCTTCTCCGGTTCGCAGGAGCAGGGCTTTTGCTGCTGGGGAATAGGTACATAGGGAACGTTCAGGATATAATGGAGGAAGTATCCGGATATCTCAAATCTTATCATTGGAGTGGCTTGGAATATGAAATTAAGCATATTGGATCAGTCTCCGGTCTCCGAGGGCAGCTCCCCCGCCGAGGCCTTGGCCCAAACGTCCATGCTCGCCCGGGAGGCGGAGAAGCTGGGGTATCACCGTTTCTGGGTATCGGAGCATCATGCGGCTCCCGGACTGGCCGGATCCAGCCCGGAAGTACTCATGGCCCATCTGGCTGCTGTGACCTCTTCCATTAGGATCGGCTCCGGTGCCGTTCTGCTCCCGCATTACAGCGCCTTTAAGGTGGCTGAGAATTTCCGCGTGCTGGAAGGGCTGTATCCCGGACGGATTGACCTTGGGCTGGGCAAGGCAGCGGGAGGTGCGGCTTTGGCTGTGCGCGCCCTGCAAGAGAACCGGATGGACGACATAAGCCGTTATGAGGAGCAGGTTAAGGATCTCATTGCCTATTTGCACGGCACAGTGGATTCCGGGCACCGTTTTGCCGGACTGCAGGCCACTCCGGCAGTCCGTACAGCGCCGGAGATCTGGCTGCTCGGCTCAAGCAGAGACAGTGCTGAACTCTCCTCGAAGCTTGGGACCGGCTTCGCCTTCGCCCAATTTATTAACGGCAACGGAGGCTCTGAAGCGGTAAGTGCCTACCGGCAGAGCTTCAGGCCGTCTCCCGCTGCCGCGAAGCCGAGGGCGCTGGTTTCCGTATTTGCTGTGTGTGCCGAAACCGCTGACGAGGCAGACCGGCTGGCAACCAGCATGGATCTTTCGCTTGTACTGCTGGAGAAAGGACATGTCTCCACAGGCACGCCTTCCGTCGAAACCGCGCTGCGCTATAATTATGCTCCGTATGACCGGTTTCGTATTGAGGAGAACCGCAGGCGGATGGTTGTGGGGGCGCCGGAGGATATCCGGCGCCAGTTCCAGGCTCTTGCCGAACAATATCGATGTGAAGAGATTATGTTTGCAAGTTTTATGCATAGCTTTGAGGACCGGCTGAAATCCCTCCGGCTTATCGCTGAGGCTTGCGGGCTGTCCCCGCGGGGCTCAGACGCTGGATAATAATCTGCTGAGTTTTGTTTTCCGTTTCCGATAAGGTAAGATGGGAAATGAAATGCAAAGTCCCAGTCTGGGCATTTCGCTGCAATACCGGTCATTTATTAACATACACCCGAAAGGAAGGGATGCAGGATGTCTATTTACAGTTTTGCCGGAGTAACGCCTTCCGGTAAAGAAGTGCCGCTTAAGGATTATGAAGGCAAAGTGCTGCTGATCGCGAACACGGCCAGCAAATGCGGACTTACCCCGCAATACGGAGATCTACAGAATCTTTATGAGCAATATGGCGGCCAAGGTTTTGTCGTGCTGGGTTTTCCCTGCAACCAATTTGCCGGCCAGGAGCCGGGAACGAGTGAAGAAGCGGAGGAGTTCTGCCAGATTAATTATGGCGTCAAATTTCCGGTCTTCGCCAAAGTGGATGTCAATGGACCGGATGCAAGCCTGCTCTTTCAATATCTGAAGGGCCAGCAGCCGGGTACAGCTGATAGCAGTGACATCCAGTGGAACTTCACCAAGTTCCTGGTTGACCGCAGCGGCAAGGTTGTGGCCCGCGTGGAGCCGAAAGAATCCCCTGAAACGATGAAGGGACTCATAGAATCTTTGCTGTAAACAGCATTTGCAAACCCGGGCCAAGTCCGGCTTAGTGCAAATTCAGTGTCCTCCCGAAACCCGGTGCAAACCGCATTTTGGGAGGGCTTTTATTTGATTAGCCCTAGCTGATCTCCGGTGAAAGCAGGCACTGAATCCTTTGCCACGGCTTGCGCTGTGAAATATACTATGAAAATAATCCTTGACGCTTTTCAGAGACGCTGTATCCTTTGAAGAGAGCAACATCATCGTTGACCATACATAAAACACATTAAGCGCATAATGCGCAGTACGAAGCAGGATAATAACGGCAGGAGGGTTTTATAAGGGCATGAGGTTAATAACAGAGGTAGCATCGGCAGCAGGGATTAGTCAAGAGCATCTGGAGCTGTACGGCAAATATAAAAGCAAGCTGGCGCCAACGCTATGGGATGAGCTGAAGCACAAGCCCGATGGCAAGCTGGTTCTGGTTACTGCGGTTAATCCTACACCGGCAGGTGAAGGCAAGACTTTAACAACCATTGGACTGTCCCAGGCGCTGAATGCAGCGGGGGTGAAGACAGTAGCGGCACTGCGTGAGCCTTCGCTGGGGCCATGCCTTGGCATGAAAGGCGGGGCAACCGGCGGAGGCAAGGCACAGATCGTTCCGGCTGATGAGATTAATCTGCACTTTACAGGAGATATTCATGCAGTCACTTCAGCGCATAATCTGCTGTCTGCGATGATCGACAATCATATCTTCCAAGGGAATGTGCTGGGCCTCGATCCGCAGCGCATCGTCTGGAAGCGGGTCATGGATATGAATGACCGCAGTCTGCGCAGCATTGTGACGGGGCTGGGCGACGGCAATGGAACGGTTAGGGAGAGCGGCTTCCAGATCACAACAGCATCGGAGATTATGGCTGTGCTGTGCCTCTGCGATAACCTTGCTGACCTTAAGCTGCGTTTAGGCCGTATGCTGGTCGGCTATGACCAGTTGGGGCAGCCGGTAACGGCCAAAGATCTCGGGGCGGTGGAAGCGATGACCGCGCTGCTTAAGGAAGCTGTGAAGCCCAACCTTGTGCAGACATTGGAGGGGACGCCGGTCATTGTGCACGGTGGACCTTTTGCGAATATTGCCCATGGCTGCAGCAGTGTCATCGGGACCCGTTATGCGCTGAAGCTGGGTGACGTGGTTGTAACCGAAGCGGGGTTTGGCGCTGATCTCGGCGCGGAGAAGTTTATGGATATCAAATGCCGTCAGGCCGGGCTTGCTCCTTCTGCGGCTGTGCTGGTCGTGACGGTGAAATCACTGAAATATAACGGCGGTGTCCGCAAAGAAGAGCTGTATGTAGGCAACCGGGCGGCACTGCTCTCGGGGCTGTCCAATATGGAACGCCATATTGAGAATTTGGGCAAATTCGGCGTACCTGTGCTTGTTGCGCTCAACCACTTTGAAGGTGATGCGCCATCGGAGATTGAAGAGGTGCTGAACGCCTGCAGCCGCCTTGGCGTGCCTGCGGCCGTTTCCAAGGTATGGGCAGAAGGCAGTGCCGGTGGACTCGAGCTGGCAGCGGAGCTGAAGAAACTGCTGGATCGTGAAGATGCAGGGAGATATGCCCCACTGTATGAAGAGAATTTGGATATTCCGTCCAAAATCAATAAAATCGTCACCGAAATTTACCGTGGTGCGGAAGTCGCGTTCTCCCCTGCGGCCAAACGCAGTTTGGCCATCATCGAACGGCTAGGCTTGCAGCAGCTTCAGGTGTGCATGGCCAAAACACCGTATTCCTTCTCAGATCAGCCAAGACTGCTGGGTGCGCCGGAAGGCTTCACGATGGGTGTGCGTGATATTACATTGTCGCTGGGCGCAGGCTTCGCTGTTGTGATTACCGGCAATATTGTGACCATGCCGGGGCTCCCGGCCAAGCCGGCCGCCGAAGGGCTTTCCGTTGACGAAGACGGTGTAATTCACGGCTTGGAGTAGTCTCTATATCTTTTAGTATGGCCGAAACCCCGGACCCGCTGCGTAATTTGCGCGGGCTCCGGGGTTTTTGCGTGACCGGTTTCCTGCATTGATATTATCCTGCTGCGCTGCTGCTGTGATCCTAGACTGGCTGCTGCTTCCTGCGTTTCTAAGACATAATGTCTTGCCGCGGGGGAAAAGCTAAAGGAAGCCGCAGAGCGCCAAAAAAAGGCGTATATAAATTGAACTTAAAAACTTGAGATAAGGAAAAGGAGGAACGGAGGGGGATTTTGGAACTGGAGGAGCGGTAGCGTCCGCCTTTGTCTTTCGATTTCTACCGCTAAGGGCGGTTAAAATCAAGAAATCTGAAGACAACAGTGGCCGGAAGTCCAAATATTCTCCGTAGTTGCGACTGATCCTGTACTCTAAAAACCTTAAGTTCAATCTATATAGGTCATACATTCCAAATGTGAACAATATGAGAAGATGTACCAAAGGGCTTGCAATGTGATATTAATCACAATATAATCAGTATATAAAGTGAAATATATCACAAACAAACAGACAAAAATATGCTTGCCAATTTGGAGGAGGAAGAAATCATGAAAGTAGCAGTCATTGGATGTACCCATGCCGGAACCGCCGCAATTGTTAATACCGCCCAGCTTTACCCGGATGCCGAGATTACGGTGTACGAACGCAATGATAATATTTCCTTCCTGTCGTGCGGCATTGCTCTATATGTCGGCGGAGTGGTTAAAGATCCGCAAGGCCTGTTTTATTCTTCGCCTGAGAAGCTCGCTGAACTGGGTGTCAATACAAAGATGCGCCATGAAGTGATCAATGTGGATACAGCCCGCAAAACCTTAAAAGCCCGTAATCTGGCAAACGGCCAGGAATTTGAAGATACGTACGACAAACTCATTATGACTACCGGCTCGTGGCCGATTGTGCCAAAGCTGGAAGGCATGGAGCTGGATGGCATCCTGCTCTCGAAGAACTACAATCACTCCAACACCATTATCGAAAAAGCGCAGCAGGTGGACAGAATCACCGTTGTCGGAGCCGGTTATATCGGTGTCGAGCTGGTGGAGGCTTTTCAAATGAACGGCAAACAGGTTACGCTGATCGATGGCGAGGACCGGATCCTGAGCAAATATCTGGATGAAGAATTCACTACACCGATCCAGCAGACACTGGAGGATCACGGCATCAAGCTGGCGCTCGGTGAGAAGGTCAGCTCGTTTGCGGGAGAGAACGGTAAAGTGACCAAGGTGACCACAAGCAAAGGGGAGCATGAGACCGATCTGGTTATCCTCTGCATCGGTTTCCGTCCGAATACAGAGCTGCTGAAAGGGCAAGTGGATATGCTGCCTAACGGGGCGATTATCGTCAATGATTATATGCAGACCAGCCTCCCGGATGTCTATGCCGCCGGCGACAGCTGTGCGATTCATTATAACCCAACCGGCAAACATGCCTATATTCCGCTGGCTACGAATGCCGTACGTATGGGAACACTGGTAGCGCGCAACCTGGTGGCGAATACGATCCCATACATGGGTACGCAAGGAACATCAGGGATTAAGATTTATGAGGATAACATCGCCGGAACCGGACTGACGGAAGACGCAGCCAAAGCCGAAGGCATGGATATCGAGAGCGTGCTGCTGATCGACAACTACCGTCCGGAGTTTATGCCGACCTTTGAGCAGGTTCAGTTAAAAGTAGTATTTGACCGCGCCACCCGCCGGGTTCTCGGAGCGCAGATTATGTCCAAGATGGATCTGACACAGTCGATCAATACCGTATCTGTCTGCATCCAGAACAAAATGACGGTGGATCAGCTGGCCTTCATTGATTTCTTCTTCCAGCCGCATTACAACAAGCCGTGGAACTTCCTGAACACTGCTGGCCTTCAGGCATTGCCAAAGAGTGTGACACATAAAGAAACAGTGACGGTATAACAGATAAGAAAATACGCCCTGTCCAATCCTTCGAAAAGGTTGGCAGGGCGTATTTTTTTTAGCATGGTTTATTGGTCATTGGTAGTCGATATCCTCATGGAAATCAATGACATCCAGCCGGGCACGGATACGTTCGATTTCTGTTGAGGTTAACGGAGCTGCGGGAGTCAGCTTGTAGTTTCTCCCTGTGATGTAGCTTATATCGTCCGCCGCTCCATTGGACGTATATGGAAGCTTGGTAACAGGCGATCTGGAGTAATCGGTGAAGTCAATGATGCTCCAGAGGGGGTCTCCATCTCTTTTGGCAAGGACAATACGCTCTGTTGCAGTTTCTGTCCACAGATACCTTAAATCCCCCGGAGAATTCTCTCCACTGACCGTGGTGTATCCAGCCCCCCGGAACATCAGGGTGAATTCTGAATGTTCATTGCTGTGGGCTGTTTTTGTTTTGTAGATCTCTGCCAATCCATGAACACCCAATATTTCAACTCTGGCATCTTTCGGGAACCTGCTGATGAAGTCCTGCCAGGTTGCGAATAGGTTGGGTGACCTCATCACCCAATTGGTACCAATCACCAGTGAGAGGTAATTGACCGTATTTCTGTTCTGAAAAGGATTGTTGAGATACTGAGAGGCCAGATGTAGCTGAGGTTCTGCCTTCGTATCGCTTACAAACGGATCCGCCGGATGCAGTGTCCATCTGGATGCCCCTGTAATATAGCGGGAGCCGATGGGATCAATGCTTAGGGCATTCATAAATACATTGTTACTGTTAGTAGCAGCATCCTGTGCGGGCAGCATCGGATTAGCGATATGTGCCCAGTATGGCATCAGCGGTGATCCTTCAGCAGACAATTGGCCTACATTATACTGTGTTGCAGCCCAGCCCATAAACGCATCGATCCGGAAGTTGTCTTTTAACCAGGCAGCCTGTTGGGGATTGATGGCATAGGTGGACAGTGACTTGGGACGATACTTGTCAGGAATACTCTCCCATACGGAGATATCTCCGTTGGTGCCCCCCTGGTGCAGGGAATTGAGCGCATTATATCTGTACATGTACAGCCACGAGTTCATCTCTACAATCCATTGGGCCAGGTTGAAATTATCATTCGGATAGCCGGATGCGATCCCTACCTCATCTCCGTATAGATCCACGTAGTTAAGCACCTGTTGCAATTGAGGGCGCTGTGCATCATCGAACACAAATCGGCTGTCCATGGCCCAGGTTACCCGCAAATCGGGATCAATAGTTGCCAGTGTATTCCGCATGGTTTGCATTTCGGCAACTGTTGTAGCATTTGCTCCTGTATCTTCCAGCAACAAGGATACAGTGAAATAAGCTGTTGAATTGTATTGAGGCGATAGTACCTCAAGCTCGAAGTTGCTGATGATGCTAAAGTCGGCGACCTCGGAACTGAGCAGGATTCGACCATGGATCATAGTTCCAGGCTTCGGGATGTTATAAAAGTTTGCTACCGTCCCATCCTCTGCCAGTACAGAGTAATCATCAGTAACCAGCACTTTGAGGTCTGGCGGCAAATGCTCCGGCATGATTTCGCTTCCGTATACATCCAAGGTCACATAAGCCAGCTTCCAATCTTCCATAGATACACTAAACGAAGCGTCAATTGTATCGGTGGTTACCTGTACAGAATCCACTGCCTCATATACTGGCGGAACCGGCGTTGGATCCGGTGAAGCGGATGGCACCGGTGTTGGATCCGGCGAAGCGGATGGCACCGGTGTTGGAGCCGGTGAAGCCGATGGCACCAGTGTTGGAATCGGTGAAGCGGATGGCACCGGTGTTGGATTCGGTGAAGCCGATGGCACCGGTGTTGGATTCGGTGAAGCCGATGGCACCGTTGTTGGAGCCGGTGAAGCCGATGGCACCGTTGTTGGAGCCGGTGAAGCCGATGGCACCGTTGTTGGAGCCGGTGAAGCCGATGGCACCGTTGTTGGAACCGGTGAAGCCGATGGCACCGGTGTTGGATTCGGTGAAACCGATGGAACCTTTGGTGGAACCGGTAAAACCGATGGAACCTTTGGTGGAACTGGTGTTGGATCCGGTGAAGCGGATGGAACTGGTGTTGGATCCGGTGAAGCGGATGGCACCGGTGTTGGATTCGGTGAAGCGGATGGCACCGGTGTTGGATTCGGTGAAGCCGATGGCACCGTTGTTGGAACCGGTGAAGCCGATGGCACCGGTGTTGGAACCGGTGAAGCCGATGGCACCGGTGTTGGATTCGGTGAAACCGATGGAACCTTTGGTGGAACCGGTAAAACCGATGGAACCTTTGGTGGAACTGGTGTTGGATCCGGTGAAGCGGATGGAACTGGTGTTGGATCCGGTGAAGCGGATGGCACCGGTGTTGGATTCGGTGAAGCGGATGGCACCGGTGTTGGATTCGGTGAAGCCGATGGCACCGGTGTTGGAACCTGTGAAGCTGATGGCACCGGTGTTGGAGCCGGTGAAGCTGATGGCACCGGTGTTGGATTCGGTGAAGCCGATGGACCCGGTGTTGGAACCGGTGAAGCCGATGGCACCAGTGTTGGAACCGGTGAAGCCGATGGTACCGGTGTTGGATCCGGTGAAGCAGGTGGAAACGGTGTTGGGCCCGGTGAAGCGGATGGCCCCGTTGTTGGATCCGGTGTTACGAGATCTGTAGAAGAAGCGTTTGGATAAGCGAGCTCGCTATCTTCTGAAGGTGCGCCTTTGGGGACTTCAGGATAATCAGGCAAGTCACTTCCAGGCTCAAGCAGATCTTGTATACGCTTGGCATCCTCAAGCAGAAGGCATGCACGAGCAGTTACCATAGCTGCGCTTTGACGGTCAACGGATTGCTTTGGGTTAAACCGCTGATATTCATCTCCTTGGAACAGACCGAGCTGCTGGGCTGCCCAGACGCTTGTCCGGGCTTTTTCGGAGATATTATGACTATCCTTAAACGCAGCCGTATCCCCTTGTTTTTGGACCTGGTCATACACTCCAAAGGCCCGGATATACCATACTGCCAAGCTCTCTCGTGTTAATTCACCTCTCCATGCTATTGTCTGGTCTTGTATAATGCCTGCAGACAAAAGCGAGCGTAGGGAGGGGATGGCCCAATTCGGTGCCGCTTCCGTTGTTAGCGGATAGTCCAAACTAGGAATGGGAATGGATAATGCCCTTGACATCATGGTACCCATCTCTGCAATAGTAATCGGTTGATAGGGTCTGAACGTTGCGTTGCCATAGCCTTGAACGATCCCTCTGGAGAACAGCTGTGCAATTTCTTGATGGGCATAGCTGCGCTCAGTATCCACAAATGGAGCGCTATTGGCCCTTGCAGCTGGAGTGACAGCAGCAGTTCCGATTAGGATCAGACATAGCAGTGCCAGGCTGACACGCCTCAGGTTGTCTATCAATATGTATGTACTTTTTCCTGTGTTTACGGGAACACGATCACCACCTCTTTTACTCCACTATCGGTACAATCGGCCCGAATATTTAGCGTGATATGGGATGTATGGTGAGAAATGTTTTTGTGATTAAGTTAATCTGAATTGTGTAGATAAGGTAAATTTGACATGTCAGTGAAAACTTTCACTTAGTTTTCCTAGACGTGACTTTTATCACGTAAATGTGATTGCGATCACGCTACAATGGCATAAAGGAACAAATTTTAAGTATTAAAAGGGGATAGGAATCATGGCTTATAACAAACCGCAGCAGATTGCCGAGGTAACGGTAGAGAACGGAATCAAGAAGGCTCACAACCCGCTTGCCACCGTACTTATTCTCGGTTTTCTGGGGGGAGCGTTTATTGCGCTCGGATTTTTACTGGATATTCGTGTCATTGCCGGTGCTCCGGCGGAATGGGGCTCCATCGCAAACTTTATCGGGGCATCGGTGTTCCCGGTAGGACTGATCCTGGTGCTGCTGGCCGGCGGGGAACTGCTGACAGGCAATATGATGGCCGTGCCGCTAGCATTTATGGCGAAGAAGATTTCCTTCTGGGAAGTCATCAAGAACCTTGTGCTGATCACGCTCAGCAACCTGGCAGGCGCGTTGTTCGTTGCTTATTTCTTCGGCCACGTTGTCGGCCTCACCGCAGACGGAGTGTATCTCGATAAACTGGTCGATATGGCTGAACATAAGATTGACGCAACCTTCCTGCAGGCCTTTGTCTCCGGGATCGGCTGTAACTGGCTGGTGGCTCTGGCCGTGTGGCTTTCTTACGGGGCGGATAATTTCAGCGGCAAAATCCTCGGTATCTGGTTCCCGACCATGGCATTTGTGGCCATCGGATTCCAGCACGTTGTAGCCAACATGTTTCTTATCCCTGCTGCTATATTTGAGGGGCACTTTACCTGGGCACAATATTTCGGGAACTTTGCCCCGGTATGGCTGGGCAACCTTACGGGCGGAGCCATCTTCGTAGCCGCAGCCTATTATATGGCTTACCTTCGCAAAGGGCCGTCGGCTGTTCAATCCGTAGAGGGTGTATCCTCTGTCGGAGTGAAGAAACACGCTTAATCCTTACTAATTAAATGCCGTGTTAAACGGCAATAGACACTCCTTGTAACCTTCTCTCTTCAAGCTAACAGCTCAAGAGGGAATGTTCTCGGGGTGTTTTTTTGTGAGGTGAAATAGGGGCCGCACAACACAAAATTCGCCTTGCATATCCGACTCGGGGGAACGAAATCGGGCTCACGGCGAATTAATAGGGAGTGTTTCATATGCTCTATTACCCGGGCAAACCAAGAACGAATCAGTCTCTGTTCAGCAATTTTCTTTACGCAGGGTGGCAGCAGTTATAAAATATAAAGATCTCAATGAACAGGCTTTTCACTGCGGGGCCTGGATAGGCTTTGGTCAAGAATAATGAAGGGATATTATGTTTGAGTGACGCGATAATGCGTCAATGTGAATGCTTGCTCTTCGCCCTGTTTTGGGATGATACTGGATGGAATTAATGACACATATATTACAGGGGTTGAAAGACAAGTCATGAGGTTTTTACAAGCTTATCCAAAGGAAGTCAAAGTATTTCTGATTGCCAGTCTTATTAACGCAACAGGCAGCGCGCTGATGTGGCCGCTTGTCACGATGTATGTATTTGATGAACTGGGCCGCAGTATGACAGATGCCGCACTCGTTATTGTTATTCAATCCCTCGGAGGCATATTCGGACAACTGCTGGGTGGATCACTCTATCATAAAGTTGGTGTCAAACGCCTGATCGTCGGTGCGTTGGCCATGAATGCCCTGGCCTTGTTCACCTTGCCGGCGGCAAGCGTGAACTGGAACATGTTCATGCTGGTGATGGGGCTGGTGGGCCTGTTCAATTCGTTGTCATTGCCGGCCATTCAGGCCTTTATAGGTTTCCGCTTCGCAGAACAGCGCGGAGAGCTTTTTAATGTAATTTATGTCGCCAATAATATTGGGGTAGCGCTGGGCACGATGCTGGCCGGTTTTCTGGCAGATATTTCCTATCTGCTGAGCTTTGTGCTTAATGGGCTGACCTCAGCCGTGTTTGCCGCATTTTTCTTTGTGTATTTACGGAAGGTTGGCACAGAGCCGTCCCATGCCGAGCCGCATAGGAGAAACGGCCCCGGAGAGCTGTCGAACTGGAAGCTTATAGGCCACACCCGAATCTATCTGTATATGGCCTTAGGTTCGATGTTTTTATTGATCGGCAACTCGATCTGGAATACGGGAGTTTCTCCGTTTATTATTTCGGAAGGCTGGGCTAAGAGCACCTACAGCCTTCTTTGGACGCTCAACGGGATTCTGATCTTTGCCGCGCAGCCGCTGGTAAGCTTGATCAAACGCTGGTTCGCGGAGACCTCGACGGCGCAGATGACGGCAAGCGCTGTTTTTTACCTGAGTGGATATGCAGTGATCTTGTTGATGCCAAGCTATCCCGGCCTGGTGCTGGCGATGTTGCTGACCACGCTGGGGGAGATGCTTATTTCTCCGGCGATGCCTTCATTTATTTCCGATCATGCGGACCGCAGTGCGCCCTTCTATCTCGGGCTTAGCGGTGGGATCGGCGCGGTCGGCAGAGTTCTCGGCCCCTATATGATGGGCAGCCTGTATGACCGGGGAGGCCTTGCGCCGACAGGCTGGCTGGCTTGCGGGATGGCGTTGCTGGCGGTGGGATTCTTCGCGGTCCATGCCTTCATCAACCGTTCTGGCCGTGCACTGGAACAAAATGGGGTATAATGGTCTGTAGAAGAATCACTTAAAGGTAAGTCAAGGAGTGCAAAGAGCTATGCAACAAATTATTAGAGGCTCGCTCACGATTCGTCCCTCGGAGTTCAAGGATACCCGTGAGCTGATTATTCTCGATAACATGATTTGGACGGAGGAGACCACACCGGGTCCATTAATGTGGTGTTCCCGTGAGGATTATCTGCTCCATACCCCTCCCGGTTCCCAGCTTGTAGCTTTGCAGGAAGGAGAACTATGCGGGTATGTCGGTTTCGGCTGTCCCAGCGGGATGGAGAGCAACCGCCATGTGTGCGAGGTGAACATCGCTGTCCATCCGAAGTTCCAGCGGCTTGGCATCGGCGGACAGCTGATCGAGGCGATCAAGCAGCATGCCGGAGAGAACGGGATACGCAAACTCCGCTTGCGGGTGCTGTCCAGCAACACTCCTGCGCTCTCGTTCTACCGGAAATGCGGATTTGAGGAAGAGGGCCGGCTCAGGGAAGAGTTTTATCTTGGCGGACATTATGTAGATGAGGTATTTATGAGCTGCATGCTGACTGGAGGGAAGGGAAATGGAAGTCATTTCGCTTAATGTAGGCAAACCTGTAACGGTAGATTACCGAGGTAAGCCGCTGGAAACGGGGATTTATAAAATGCCGGCGGCTGGACCGGTACAGCTTCATCTTGAGGGATTCGCCGGTGACGGGCAAGCGGACCTGGTGAACCATGGGGGGCCGGACAAAGCAGTCTGTGTGTATCCGATTGAGCATTATGCCTTTTGGGAGGAGCAGCTCGGCAAGAAACTGGAGTTCTCCGCCTTCGGCGAGAATATCACAGTCAGCGGGCTACTGGAGACCGAGGTCTGCATCGGTGATGTGTATGAGATCGGTTCGACTCTGCTGCAGGTCAGCCAGCCGCGGTTTCCTTGCTTTAAGCTCTCGCAGAAGCATGGCCCGGCTGATATGCCGGCCAAAGTGCTGGCTACCGGATACAGCGGATTTTATTTCCGTGTACTGCGTGAAGGTCAGATTACAGCTGGTGATCGAATCGTCAAGAAGGAATCCGGTGCGGGAGGCTACCCTGTAAAGCGGGTGCTCTACCTGATGGAACATGGCCGAAAGGACAAGAACGGTCTGGCTGAGCTATCGGAACTGGACAGCCTGGCGTCGGGAACCCGGATGAAGTTCCGGAGCTGGCTTGAGGCTGCGGAGAGCTAACGACTGCTGATATCCATAACGGTGAATTTGATGGTATGCCAAGTCCCCCCGGACGCCTGTTACGGGGGGCTTGGTTTGTTATAAAAGATCTAAAATTCCGTTACATCCTGCCGGTTTGTATATGTCCCTCTGTTTAGCTCAGCAGCTTCCATTCACTGCGCAGCAGGCCGTATACCGCATGGTTCACATAGCCCGTAGGCAGCTTCTCCGCCTGGCGCAGAACCCCTTCGAATACGAAACCCAGCCGCTCGGGAATCGCCCGGCTGGGCTTGTTGCCCGTGGCGCAGCGGATTTCAATGCGGTTCAGCTCCATTTCCAGCAGCGCATAATCTACGAAAACCCGGCAGGCGCTGGTCATGTAGCCTTTGCCTTCATATCCTTCGCCAAGCCAATAGCCGATTCCGACGGAGCGGCTCTGCCAATCTATCTCATGATAGCCGATAATGCCGGCCAGTTCTCCCCGGACCCACAGTCCGGCGGTGAAGCCGCCGTTGTCGCTGCCCTGCTTGACGGCATTTTTGATAAATGTGGCGATGTGGTCCTGCTCGGTGACTCCGTCAACCCAAGGCAGCCACTGCCTGAGCCTGCTCCGCGAGCGCTCTACCAGCGCGAACATCTGGCGGGCCTGCTCCGGCATCAACAGTTTCAGGACAAGCTCTTCATCAATGACATAATTAAACAAGCGGCTGCCTCCCTCTGTGCCACTAGGGCCGGATGTTCTGATTAACGCTTCTTCCATTCCAGAGCGTAAATATCTTCTTCCAGCGACTGCATCCGCTGTCCTACAAGGGCGCGGCAATCGCTCAGCGCTCCATTGTATAGGGCCGGTCCCAGCTCCTTGAGGAAGAAATCCAACAAATTGTCGGCTGCGAGATGGCCGATGGTCTCCCCGCGTTCGGCTTCGAAGTAAGTGCGGATGTTCTCTGTAATAATGTCGCGCTGCTCTTTAGGCAGTTTCATCGGTTTCATAAGAAGGAGTCCCCCATTGTTAAGTTATTCGTTAATCATGCCTTATAATTTCCATGCTACTCTATCGCCGGGAGAGAAGTCAAAGCGTCCGGCAAGGCTGAGTGAGTCACCCATTTTATTGAACATTCTACGGTTAACGGGTATATTAGTAGGAAACATGTTCATACAAGGAAGTAGAACAATACAGAACGAGAGGTTGATAGCTGTGGAGAACCGTGGAACACCCTCCAATTTTATTAAGAATGTCATTACTGAAGATCTGAGCTCGGGGAAGGTTAAGGAGATCGTCACCCGTTTTCCGCCGGAGCCGAACGGTTACTTACATATCGGACATGCCAAGGCGATCTGGATTAACTTTACGCTGGCTGATGAATTCGGCGGAAAGACGAATCTGAGATTTGATGACACCAATCCGCTTAAAGAGGATACAGAATATGTGAATTCCATTCAAGAGGATGTAAAGTGGCTAGGCTATGAATGGGATGAACTGCGTTTTGCCTCCGATTATTTCGGAGAAATGTACGAGCGGGCAGAACTGCTTATCCAAAAAGGCAAAGCCTATGTCGATGACCTCAGCGCTGACGAAATCCGCCAGCTGCGCGGTACGCTGACCCAGCCGGGGCAGAACAGCCCTCACCGTGAACGCGGAATCGAAGAGAACCTGGATCTGTTCCGCCGTATGCGGGCAGGGGAATTCAAGGACGGCGAAAAGGTGCTCCGTGCCAAAATTGACATGTCCTCGCCGAACATCAACCTGCGCGATCCGGTCATTTACCGTATTTCCCACTCGCATCATCATAATACCGGCGATGCATGGTGCATCTATCCGATGTATACCTTTGCACATCCGCTGGAAGATGCTATTGAGAGTGTAACCCACTCCCTCTGCTCACTGGAATTTGAAGATCAGCGCCCGTTCTATGATTGGGTGGTAGCAGAATGCGAGATGCCGGCTGTGCCGCATCAGTATGAATTCGGCCGGCTGAACCTGGCCCAGACGGTAACGAGCAAGCGCAAGCTGAAACTGCTGGTGGACGAAGGCCATGTGGACGGCTGGGATGATCCCCGTATGCCGACAATTTCCGGGCTGCGCCGCCGCGGGTACACTCCGGAAGCCATCCGCAGCTTTGTGCACGAAACAGGCATTTCCAAAAGCCAGGGTCTCGTGGACCTGCAAATGCTGGAGCATTTCATCCGTGAAGACCTGAAGCTGACCGTTCCCCGGACGATGGCCGTGCTGCGGCCGCTGAAAGTGGTCATTACCAACTATCCGGAAGGTCAGACCGAATACTTCGAGATTGAGAACAACGTGGAGAATCCGGAAATGGGCAACCGGCAGATTCCGTTTTCCCGTGAAATCTACATTGAGCGCGATGACTTCATGGAGATTCCCCCGAACAAATATTTCCGTCTCTTTCCCGGCAACGAAGTGCGCTTGAAGAACGCCTATTTCATTAAGTGCAACGAGTTCATCAAGGATGAGAACGGCGAGGTTGTGGAGCTGCACTGCACGTATGATCCCGAGACGAAGAGCGGCAGCGGATTTACCGGCCGCAAGGTCAAGGGAACACTGCACTGGGTGGATGCCAGCCAGGCAGTACCGGCTGAATTCCGCCTCTATGAGCCGCTGATTTCCGCTGAAGAAGCGGATGCGGAGGCTGAGATCGAAGGAATGGAGCCTGTGGCCGACAAACCGGAGCCGAGTTTCCTCGATCAGCTGAACCCGCAATCCATTGAGATTTTGCAGGGCTTTGTAGAACCGGGTCTGAAGGACAGCGTGCCGCAGGACAAGTTCCAATTCTTCCGCCATGGCTATTTTAACGTGGACAGCAAATACTCCGCGCCGGGACATCTCGTGTTCAATCTTGTGGTATCCCTCAAAAGCTCATTTCAGCCGCCTAAACAGGGCTAATTCATAGCATTGTAATCTGGCAGGCTAACACAAAAGCAGGCTTGGCTTCCTTATCGGGAAGTCCAAGCCTGCTTTTGTGTTATGTCCTATGGGGTGTATCCGCTGCTTATGAGACTATTACTCGTGGCCCGCCAGCTCTTCCTCCTGCTCCGCCGGGTTCAGGTAGTCACCGCGGCTGACGAACAGCCACATTAAGCCGAAGCCAAGCGTTCCAATGAACGAGAGGAATACACCGGACTGGTACATGCTCTGGGCCCCGAGGGTCTGATACAGCCAACCGCCGAGAACACCGCCCAGAATGCCGGAAATGCCGCTCCAGGTCAGAGTGTAGAGGGCTTGTCCAGAGGAACGGTAGGGGCGTGGAACCAGCAGCATGGTCAGCTGCGTTCCCACGTAGAAGAAGCCGCCGAACGTAATGCAGTGCAGAATTTGAATAAAAGCCACCTGAAGCGGTGTTGTCGCACCGGCCATCAGCCACCAGCGCAGGACAAATAAGACGCTCACGAGTGCCAGCCAGCCCAGCAGCACCGAGACTTTGCGTTTCAGGAAACGGTTGCACAGCAGCAGCACACCCACCTCCAGGATAGAGGAGAGGAATACGGCAAGGCCGATCATTGTTTTGCTGCCCCCAAGCTCAGTAATGTAGAGCGACACGAAGGTGTTGTTCATCGTATTGGGGATGGAGACCAGAATGCCGAAGAAGATAAAACATAGAAAAAACGGATTATAAAAGATTTTTTGGAAGCCCTTGAACGGCAATGGCGCAACGCCTATGGAATGATCGAGCCTCGGCAGGGCAACCAGCGAGAGCATGGCCGCGCAGAGCAGTGCAGCAAAGAGATAAGACAAGATAGATACGCCGGCCCACTCAATAACGGGCCCGGCCAGGATCGCGGTCAGCGCCCATCCGAGCGAGCCCCAGAGCCGGAAAGAGCCGAACTTGTGATTCGTGCCGTCAATATAACTAAGAATCATTGTGTTGCTCTGGGCGAACAGCGGACCCTGGAAGAAATAGAAGAAAAGGATGGAAACATAAATCATTTCATATGTATGCGCCTGAAATACAAGCTGAGACAATACCAGTGTTCCCGTCAGCATGACGAGGACAATCCGCCGCATATTCTGATAACGGTCACTCCATATGCCCCAGAAAGGATTGGCGATAATTGAAACGAGTGCGCCTACCGACATTAAGCTCCCGATCTCCAACTTATTCATCCCTACATCCTGCAGATATAGTGGGAAGAAGCTGGTGAAGAGGACCACGGTTCCATATACGAAAAAATTGAACCATTTCAGAGAGCTGAAGGATGGATGCTTATTAAGGTACTCCCGCAAATTGGGCACTCCTTTCCCGCCAGATGTCTTGCATTCCTTGCTTCAGCCTTAAAATAGGCCGTTTCTAACACTGTAACACTTGTTGAAAAGGGATACAAACCAAGTTTTGAATGATTTTCCAGCCAGCTGTCTAATTTCTGCTCCCGTCAGCTTTTTAAGTGGAAAAAAGCCGATATCCTGGGATATCGGCGAGGAATTTAGCTTAGATATGGAAATGGTCAAAGTCCGCAAAGCCCCCGGACTGGACCGGGGCAAAGGAGGCTGCGAACAGGCCAACTTTGGCTCCGACCCACCGTCCTTCGGCAATCGTGAACGGCTCACCGAAATCGGTGTATTGTGAACCGTCCTTACTGAAGCTGAACCGGCAAAGGCAATCTTCCCCCAAGCTGAACCTTAAGTGCAGGCTGTCTGCACCGGTGAGTATCTCAGCTTTTTTAATATCCCCGGCTTCCGTGAGGTTCTCTGTAACATCACGGCTCTCATACTGGGTCAGTCGGAGCGCTCCGTCCTGGTCCATAGACAAGGCCAGATAGAAGGCCCGCTGTCCCAAGACCACGAGGCCCGCCCGTTCGTCGGAGGTGGCAAAGCTGGGTGTAATCTGTGCGGCTGCCGAAAAAACGGGAGCGGCGAACTTCTGCATGAGCAGCTGCGGGGCGTCATAAAGAGTGCGGCAGCCCTCTGGAAGTGCTGCGGCATACAGTCTCAAGCCGCCCCAGGGATTCAGGCTGTACCAGCCGGTGGCCGGATTGGCCTGCCACTGCCATTGCAGGCCGAGCGACGGTCCGCGGAAGTCATCTGCAGTTTGGGGAACGGCAATTTCTCCGGCGGCACGGATATTGGGCTTGCTCCAGAGCTCTACCGGCTCTCCGATGTCCTGCCCGGGTGCAAGCCGGCCCATCAGCGGCCAATCCTCCTGCCATTCCATGGGCTGCAAATGGACGATCCGCCCGTGGGCGCCTTTATCCTGGAAATGAATAAACCAGGATTCGCCGGACGCAAGCTCAACCCATCCTCCCTGATGCGGGCCGTTCACCGGGGTATCCCCTTGATGCAGCACGATTTTATCCTCATAAGGCCCTTCGATGGAGCTGGAGCGGAAGACCGCCTGCCAGCCTGTGGGCACTCCGCCCGCCGGTGCAAAGATATAATAATAGCCATTTCTTTTGTACAGCTTCGGACCTTCCAGTGTAGGATGCTTTACTGTCCCGTCGATGATAATCCGGCCTTCATCCAGCAGGCTTCTGCCGTCCGGGGACATCCTGCAGAGGCTCAGAATATGCTTCAGGCCGGAACGGCTATGGGCAAAGGCATGGACCAGATAGGCCTGCCCGTCTTCATCCCAGAAAGGGCAGGGGTCGATCCAGCCTTTGGCGGCCTTCACCAGATGCGGCGGTTCCCAGGCACCAAACGGGTTATCCGTCTTGGTCATAAAGATGCCTTCGTCGGGTGTTGCGTAGAAGATCCAGAACTGCCCGTCATGAAAGCGCAGGCTGGGCGCCCACACGCCTTTGCCATGCTGCACGCGCTCATAGCCGGGAAGCTCCAGCTGCGGCAGCGCATGATTGACGATGCTCCAGTTGACCAGATCCCGGGAATGAAGGATCGGCAGACCCGGCGTATGCGCAAAGCTGGAGGCGGTCATAAAGAAATCATCGCCTGCACGGATAACATCGGGATCAGAGTAATCGGCATAGATGATCGGATTTCTGTAAGTTCCGTCTCCCTGATCGGGAATCCAGCGTCCGGAACCTGTAACAGCATGAGTATTCATTCCAGCCCTCCCATTCGCGGCGGCGTATTATTTTTGAGTCTGATCATAGGACTGTTTCTCTGCCTCAAGCAGTTTAGCCCATTCGTCCAGCATTTCCGTTCCGGTCATTTTTTTAGCCATCACCTTTTGAATCATAGGCTCAATCTTTTTCTGGATATTGCTGTAGCCCGGTAGATAATACGGAGTGCCGGCAAAATGCGTATCGGCTGAATTCAGCAGCTCCGAAGCGGATTTCATATAAGGAATGTCCTGAATCCAGGCATCGGCGGCCGCCTCCTGATTGGCAGGGATTTCACCATAAAGCTTGGCGTACTGGCTGTTGATGTCATGGGACAGGTAGAAGGTCATGAATTTCCATACCGCGTCTTTGTTTTCGGCGGTTTTGGTCATGGTCAGACCCAGCGGCATGAGGCCGGGATGTTCACGATAGCCGTTGACACCCTTCGGAAACGGAACGGCTTCAAACTTGGTATAGTCTCCGTTGAATGCTTTTTCATGGGAGCTTGCCGAGCCGAGGTTATGCACAACAACAGCCGCTTTGTCCGATTGGAAGGTGGCGGCGAGCTCGCTCCAGCCCTTGTTGAGATCATCCTCTGGAGTATAGACATTATAGGCGCCTAAATATTTCTCCAGAAACTCTGCGTGAAGGGGATCATTGATCGTTGCTTTTCCTTCAGGCGTAAAATAATCAGCAATTCCGGAGTAGGAGTACATCAGCATTTCCAGCGTATTGGCACTTCCGGCACCACCGCGGATACTGAGCCCGTAGCGGTCTTTGGATTTATCGGTAAGCTTGGCAACATCCTCGAAGAATTGATCCCAGGTATCGGGGAGCGCAAGGCCGGCTTCTTTGAACCAGTCAGGGCGCAGCCAGAGATTCCAGGTCTGGGAGCTGTATGGTAGCGCATACAATTTTCCTTCTTTGGTATCCAGCTTGCGGTTGCTGGCAATCAGCTCAGCGGAAATCAGATCCTTGTCGGCCCAGCTGTCATAATAGGCATCGAGGGGCTCCAGCACATCTCTGGCGAGCAGGTCGGCCTTGAAATCATTCATGATATCCGGTGCCTGTTCTGCGGAGATCGCGACATTTACCTTTTGCTCGTAAGCGGACAAATCGCCGGGAACCCCGAGATAATCCACCTTAATGTCCGGGTTCTCTTCCTCAAACTGCTTGATGATCTTCTCGAAAAAAGCGTTGCGCTCCGTAGTCACCGCAGCTGCCCAGAAGCTGATGGTTGTCTGCTTAGCCTTATCCCCGTTCTTGCTGCCTTCGCCTGATGAGGCGGAGTTCGTTGTCTTGTTCGAGCCGCAGCCGGTCAATGCCAGTAGAAGCGAGGCGCCCACCAATACGGAACTCCGTAATTTTCTTGTCTTCATAAATCTTTAGACCTCCCTGAAAGTTATATTGTTGTATATATTAAGGACGTTTCCGGGAAAAGCCGGCCCGTCCCCGTCCTTAATGACTGGAGCCGGATTCAGCCCTTGACGGCACCGCCGAGGCCTTCCACCAAATAACGCTGGATGTACATGAACAGCAGCACAGGAGGGATCAGCCCGATAATGCTTCCCGCTGCCAATGAGGCATACTGTACACTGAATTCGCCGATCATAAATTTCAGCCCGATAGGAATTGTGAAGCGGTCCGGCGTTGTGATAAACGAGAAAGCGACCAGGAATTCATTCCAGACGCCGATGAATGCGAAGGCGCTGGTTGCCACGATGCCCGGAAGTACGATCGGCGCGATGATGGCGAAGATAATGCG
This sequence comes from Paenibacillus sp. IHBB 3054, assembly GCF_051594305.1. NCBI lineage: Bacteria > Bacillati > Bacillota > Bacilli > Caryophanales > Paenibacillaceae > Paenibacillus > Paenibacillus sp. IHBB 3054. The sequence continues at coordinate 65,499 of NZ_JBOFBG010000005.1, forward strand.
GAATCTTCCCGCACCGTCGACCATGGCCGCTTCGTCAATCTCCTTCGGGGTGGAGGCGATGAAGCCGCGCATCAATATTGTATTGAACGGGACCTGCAGCACGATATAGAACAGGACGAGCGAGTAAGGCGTGTTGATTAGCCCGAGGTTCTTGAAAATCAGGAACAGCGGAATTACAAACAGGATGACGGGCATCATCTGTGTAGCCAGCAGGATCAGCATAAAGGCGCTTTTTCCCTTGAACTTGAACCGGCTCATCGCATAACCGTTCATCACCGACAGCAGTGTAATGACGATCACTGACAGGATGGAGACCAGCACACTGTTGAGGAAATATTGCGAGAAATTATTATCGTTCCATACATTGATATAATTCTCGAAGGTCAGCGGAGACGGAAGATATTGAATCGTCGAGCTCATAATATCCGTTTCTTTTTTTAGAGAGGTGGAGATAGCCCATAGAAAAGGAACGAGTACAAAGATCAGCGTTAAGGCCAGCGGAATGTAAAAGAGCAGCCTGCTGCCTATTTTGCGGCCGGTAGTCTTATTCATCCTGCATTCCTCCCCGGTTGAGTCTCAGGTACAGAATGACAAAGAGCATCAGGAACAGGAAGGTGACGACGCCAAGCGCCGAGCCGTATCCGTAATTTCCCTCAAGGATCGAGGTCTTCATCATATAAATCGGCAGCGTTGTCGTCATATCCATCGGGCCGCCGTTCGTCATCGTAAAGATCATGTCGATGGAGTTGAATTCCCAGATGGCTCTGAGCAGGGTGGCGAAAATAATGCTCTCCTTCAGATAAGGCAGAGTGATATGAAACAGCTTCTTCAGGGGCCCGGCACCGTCCACCTCGCAGGATTCGTACACTTCGTGCGGAATGGTCTGCAGCGCGGCGAGCAGTGTGATCGCAAAGAACGGAATGCCCCGCCACAGCTCGGCGAAGACTACGGAGCCGAACACAGTGCTCGGATTAGCCAGCCAGGCGATGGCTTCATCAATGATGCCAAGCTTCATCAGGATGTCGTTGATGATCCCGATATGCTGGTTGAACATGAGCGACCACAGCATGGTCGTTAACACGCCGGATACGGCCCAGGGAACCAGCACCAGCGAGCGGACCAGGCCGCGTAGCCGGAAGGACTGGTTCAGCAGCAGGGCAACAATCAGCCCGAAGACCAGCTGAAGGGCCACCTCGGAAAACACCCATTTTAGCGTAGTAACCAGTGTGGTGTAGAACAAATCGTCTTCCGTGAAGATATGGCGGAAGTTCTCCAGTCCGATATAGCCTGCTTCCTGCAGACGGGAGAAATCGTAGCTTTGAACACTCAGGTCGAATACCCGGAATATCGGAAAGATCAGGATGCCCGCAATGAGCAGGACCGTGGGGGCGATAAGCAAATAGGGAAGCCACCCGTCCCCTTTGATGCGTTTTCTTTTTCCCGGTTTGGATAAGGCAAGCTTGCCCCCGGTTTGTCGCGTAATATCCATAACTGCACCTCCAAAACAATCGTAATTCAGATAGCGGATCAGCTGAATAAGATATATTTCAAAGGTTGTTTGTTTTCTTTAACAGTTTGCGTATAAGTTAGCGGCTGCCGGCCTAACCCTGCTGAGCCTTACGGTAGTCCGAAGGGGACATGCCGAAGTGCTTTTTGAACAGCACGCTGAAGTATTGAGGATTAGGGTAGCCTACCTTTTCGCTAATTTCATAGGATTTGTAATCTGTCTGCTTCAGCAGCTCCGCCGCCTTTTCCATCCGGATGCCGGCGATATATTCGATTACGTTGATCTCTCTGTATTTTTTGAAAAGAGTACTTACGTACGATGGTGAGATATGAACTTCACCGGCAATTGCCGCGAGACTCAGCTTCTCATCAGCGTAATGTTTGATAATATACTGCTCCATTTGCTTCAGCAGCATGTGATGCGAATGCTGTGAATGGCGCATTTCATCACAGAAGAACAGGCCGGGTTCGCCGGCAACATCCTTCATATGCGCAGCCGTCAGGGCTTTATTGTAGGAGTAGGGGATCTGGGCGAAACCTTCGCACACGCTGCCTACACCGATGCTTACCGGAATTTTAAGACAGGCCTCAATCGTATTCCTCTTCTCCTCCAGCAATTGGGCAAAAGAACCGTCCGGTTGATCCGTCTCGCCCGGGTTCTCCAGGTTAAAGAGAATATTTATTCTGTGATTGTAATGGACGAAAAAAGGCTTTGGAGCCCGGCCGCTGAACTGTTCAACGCCTATATTGCGGATGGAGAACAGCAGCAGCTCAGCGTTCTCCTCAATGCCGGGCCGGGAGAAGCGCCGCAGATCTTCGGGCTGGATTACCGCGACCCGGAAGTAGTTGCCCTCCCAGCGGATGCCGAGAAGATCCATTTCGCGGCGTGCCCAGTCGATGCTGGGAACACCGGACAGCAGATCGGAGAAGAACTTGTTTTCAATCAGGGTTTGGCTTTTTTGAGCCTTCTCAGATTCCCGCAGCTCCTGTAGCAGACTGCGCCCGGCAGCCGCCACGGACTTCAGGATGGTATCATTGTCCTCGTATTTCAGAATGTAGTCGGAGGCCTGCAGGTGGAGAGCTTTCTTGGCATAGGAAAAATCATCATAGCCGGTCAGAAAAATAATCCGGGTCAGCGGATACGCCCTGTTCACCTTCTCCGCCAGCTGGAGCCCGTCCAGCAGGGGCATCTGAATATCGGTCAGCAGGATATCCGGACGGAGCTGCTGAACAAGCAGCCAGCCCTCTTCCCCGTTCGCGGCGGTTCCGGTCACCTCGATGTCTTCAGTACTCCATTTCACATTGGCCCGTATGCCTTCCCGGATCCATTTATCATCATCCACAATCAGCAGTTTCAGCATTATAATCGTTCTCCTTTCGTATCGCCTGTATAAGGGAGGTACACCTTTACCTGTGTGTACAGGCCCTCTTCGCTGTCGAGCGTTAATCCATAGCGGCTGCCGAAATGCAGGACAATCCTGCGGTGGGCGTTCCACAGCCCGTAGGTGATGGCTTCATGTCCTACCGTCTCTGATTCCAGCGAGGCGCGGAGCTGCGAGAGCTTGTCCCGGCTGATCCCGTGCCCGTTGTCATACACTTCAAAGACGGCATAGTCCCCCTCACGGCGGCCGGAAATGGAGAGGAAGCCGTGGCCGTGCTTGTTTTTGATTCCATGGTAAATGGCATTCTCCACCAGCGGCTGCAGCGTAAGCTTGAGAATGGGAAGCTCAAGCAGCTCGTCTTCGACTTTAATCTCGAAGTCAAATTCCTGGCTGTACCGGATGTTGAGTATCATCAGATAGCTGCGCACATGCTCCATCTCCTCACGGACCGGAATAATCTCACGGCCTTTGCTGATGCTGATCCGGAAATAGGAGGTCAATGCGCTGACCATGGTGGAAGCGCGCTGCCGCTCATTCATATCAATCAGATGTTTGATGGAGCTTAGCGTGTTGTAGAGAAAATGGGGCTGGATCTGGGCCTGCATAGCCTGCAGCTCGATCTGGCGTTTCTTCTCCTGCTCACTGCGTACTGTCTCGAGCAGCTGGGCTACCGAAGCCACCAGGCCGGAGAGCCCGCGGGCCAATACGCCGATTTCATTATGCTGGTCCAGCTCAAAGCTGACGCCGAGGTCTCCCCGCTCGAAACGTTTGACCTGCTTGGACAGGTAGCGGAGCGGGTTGCTGAGATTGCGGGCGACAACCGCCGCAGCCACGATGAACACAATTAGGATAAACAGGATCAGAACCAGGGAGATGTATTTGATGCGGGTCGCCCCCTCCAGAATATCCTTCTCCGGCACAACTGCTGCAAGCACCCAATGATTGAGCGGCAGGGTATTGTAGGCAATGGCCATTTTCCGGCCTGCCTTGCTGTCGGCTGTCAGGCTGCCGCTGTCCTGTGATCCGTTTCTTAGTGCGTTAATGGTTTCCCCGCTGAGTTCATATTCGGCATCCAAGGTCTTGGAGTAGAGCTCACCCTCCGGGCTGATCAGCATCAGCGTCCCGCCCGGACTGATCTTTACATTCTCCATAATCTCGAGAAAATAGCTTTCGCGTAAATTAATAAGGACAATGCCGCTGGCCGGGGAGTGTTCGGTGCCGATCATTTTGAAGCTGCTCATAACTCTCCGCTGCTCCACCGTCTCAAAGATCGTATCCTTATGGCTGTTTAGCCAATAGTAGCCTTTCTGCGAGGTATTATAGCGTCTGAGCCAATCGTTCAGATCAATATGGACCTGCCGGGGAACATATTCCTGCTGCAGGTTGAAGGATCTTCCGTTATTGAAAGCGACGAAGATGGAATCGATCATCTGGAAATAGGAATGGTACACATCGTCAAGCTGGTCGTGCAGCTTAATGAGATCGTCATACCGGTTCTGGTCGGCCGCCTGGCCTTCTCCCGAGAGAATGCTCTGCAGGGCATCATTATCCTCCAGGCGCACCAGCTGTTCGAAGATTGTGAGAAACTTGTCGTTCATGAACAGGGCTGTCTGATGAGTGGTGTCGGCGAGGGCGTAGAAAGCGTTTTCTTTTAATTGCCGACTGGACGAAAGATAAGAGAAGAATCCGGTCAGCACGACGGATAAGACCAAAATGGGCAAAAAGCAGATTAACAGCTTCGATTGGATAGGCCTATCTACGAGGTAACGTTTCATGGAATAACTCCTTTTTGCAGATAAGATTTCCATAATGTTTACGTGAACATTTATGGAATGAGCCTCGCTTATCCTTAGGCAGCTGCCGGAACCGGCGCTTAGGAGGCCTTGAATTTAGAGTCTAGCACAGACCTCCGCAAAATCAACCAGTGTCTATATTTTTTCGAATTTTGAAAAAGTTCGCCCGCGTAATAAATTTCATTTCTTTCCTGCAGCAAAGGATATTTGAAGTGATAACACGTCAGGCTTGCTGTTTTCGCGCTGTAAAGTTTGATACGATACCCATAGAGAACAGGAGATTTCAGCGGGAGGAAAAAAATGACACATTACACGGGGATTATTCTGACAGGGGGGGCTTCGAGGCGGATGGGCAGCGATAAAGCGCTGCTTACACTTGCCGGAGAACCTGTGATTGCCCGGCTGGCGGACGAACTGGCGAAGCTCGCCGAAAGTACGGTCATTGCCTGCGGCCCCCGGGAGCGCAGGGAGTACGACTTCTTGCAGCTTCCCCAGATCACGGACCATTATCAGGGCTGCGGCCCTCTGGCCGGTCTTCATGCGGCGCTCAGCCATTCACCGACGGAATGGAATCTGGTGGCGGCTTGCGATCTGCCGTTTGCTTCGGCGTTATTTCTGCAGTACATACTCAGCTGCCATGCGGCAGCGTATCCCGAGACAGTGAGTCATAGGGCCGATTTCGGCGCGTCTGCCGCTGTTCCGGTGTCCGCCTCCGGCCGGACGCAGCCCCTGCTCGGGCTGTACCATAAGCGGACACTTCCGGCGCTGGAAGCAGCGCTGAGCGGTGGAAGATTCAAAGTCATGGAGTGCCTGGAGAAGCTGGACGTTCTATATGTTCCAGAATCCGGCTTTACGCCTAGCCAGCCGATGCCCTCCCCTTTGTACAATATGAATACAACGGATGATTATTTGGCTGCCGTCAAGCTGCTGTCACAGCTCAAGGATCCTTGCTGAGAGCACTAATTTTTCCTTCGTTTAACTTCAGTTTACAAAGCGGCGTTAATGTGGAGAGGAAGACGGACAGGAGCGGAACAGCTCCGAGATCTATCCGTCAGAAAAGAGGAAGTTCTATGAATAAATCCAAATCTTCACGGAAGCAGGGAGCGGCCTTGAAGCCGTTCCTGAAGCTGCTGCATGAGACGAAACCCTCCTACGGGCTGCTTGCTCTGGCGGTAGGGCTTAGTATGATATCGACGCTGGTGGGCCTGGTCATTCCTATGTTCACCAAGAATCTGGTGGACGGCTTCTCGCTGGCCTCCATCAGCAAGCTGCAGATTGCGGGAATTGCCGGAGCTTTTGTAGCCCAGACGATTGCCGGAGGCGTCTCCATTTATTTGCTGAACTATGTAGGGCAGAAGATTGTCGCGGGACTGCGGGACCGGCTGTGGCGCAAATTTCTCGTGCTGCCGGTGGCCTACTACAATGATAACCGCACAGGTGAAAGCGTCAGCCGGATGACGAACGATACCGGAATTCTCAAGACGCTGATCTCCGAGCATTTGGCCAGCTTGTTTACCGGGGTAATCTCCATCGTCGGTTCGATATCGGTGCTGCTGTATCTGAACTGGAAAATGACGCTGGTGCTGTTCACGGTGCTTCCGCTGTCCGCACTCATTCTGGTGCCGCTGGGCCGGCAGATGTACAAAATCTCCAAGGGCACTCAGGATGAAACAGCGTCCTTTACCGCTACACTGAGTGGTGTGCTGTCCGAAATCCGGCTGGTGAAATCATCGGGCGCGGAGCAAAGGGAATACGAAGCCGGACGGACCGGAATTATGAATCTGCTGTCCTTCGGCATCCGGGAGGGCAAAATCAGTGCGATGATCAGTCCGCTAGTCTCGTTTGTGTTCATGATGCTGCTGGTCGTCATTATCGGCTATGGCGGCATGCAGGTATCCTCGGGTGCCTTGACTGCAGGTGAATTGGTAGCCTTTATTCTGTATTTGATCCAGATCGTAATGCCGCTCACCCAGCTGACCCAATTCTTCACCCAGGTGCAGAAGGCCAAAGGTGCCTCGGAACGGATCATTGAAACACTGGCTGCGGAAGAGGAGATTTACGAAGGGGCAGAGGAAGCGGATGGATTGCAGGGACCGATTGCTATAGAGGATTTAAGCTTTGGCTATAAAACAGGTGAGCAGGTGCTGGACAAGGTCAGCTTTTCCATGCTGCCGGGTCAGGTTACGGCGATTGTCGGACCAAGCGGAGGCGGCAAAACGACGTTATTCTCAATGCTGGAACGGTTCTATGAACCGCAGCATGGCGTCATCAAGCTGGGCGGTAAGCCGGTGTCGGCGTTTTCCCTGCGTTCCTGGCGCAAGCTGATCGGGTATGTCTCGCAGGAAAGCCCGCTGCTCTCCGGCACGATTGCCGATAATCTCGGCTATGGGCTGGACCGGAAGATCAGCGAGGAGGAGATGCGCCGTGCTGCAGCCATGGCCTATGCCGACGGCTTTATCCGTGAGCTTCCGGACGGCTATCAGACGGATGTGGGGGAACGGGGCGTGAAGCTGTCCGGCGGACAGCGCCAGCGGATTGCCATCGCGAGAGCGCTGCTGCGTGATCCGAAGATTCTGATGCTGGACGAAGCTACCTCCAGTCTCGACAGTCAATCCGAAGCAGTGGTGCAGAGTGCGTTATCGAACCTTATGCAAGGCCGGACCACGATTGTGATTGCCCACAGACTGGCAACCGTGGTGAATGCGGATCAGATTATCTTTATAGAGAAAGGCCGGATCACCGGCAAAGGAACGCACGAAGAGCTGCTGCGCAGTCACGAGTTGTACCGGGAATTCGCGGAACAGCAGCTGCAAATGAACACACCGCAGCTTTTGGAGGGCGGCAAAGAGGAGGCTACAGCAGAATATGGCCAAAATACTGGTAGTGGACGACGATCCGCACATCCGCGAATTGGTGGAGCTGTTTCTGAGAGCTGAGGGGATGGATGAGGTCTACGGCGCTTCCGATGGGGTGGAGGCGCTGCGGCTGCTTGAGGACAACAGCGTGGATCTGGCGATCATCGATGTGATGATGCCGAAGATGGATGGCTGGGAGCTGTGCCGCGCGCTGCGGGAAAGCTATGATTTTCCCATTCTGATGTTGACAGCCAAAGGGGAAACCTCACAAATTGTTAAAGGCTTCGAGCTGGGTACGGACGATTATCTGGTGAAGCCGTTTGAACCGCTGGTGCTGATCGCCAGAGTTAAAGCGTTGCTGAAGCGGTACCAGATTTCCTCCGCACAGAGTGTAAACGTCGGAAATTTGCGGATGAACCGCAAGACTTATGAAGCCTCCTCGGAGTTTGGGGAAATCACGCTGCCGTTGAAGGAATTCGAGCTGCTGTTCAAGCTGGCAAGCTATCCCGGGCAGACATTGACGCGCGACAGGCTGATTGAAGAAATCTGGGGTTATGATTTTGGGGGCAATGAACGGACGCTGGATGTGCATGTAGGCCGTCTGCGCGAACGTTTCCCCCGGGAAAAATATGGCTTCAATATCCGTACCATCCGTGGGCTGGGCTACCGTCTGGAGGTGGTTAATGGATGAGAAGACTTGGTAGGATTGTGAGAGAGATCCTTGGAATGGGGATATTGATCGCTGCCCTCTATGTTTCCTGGAATGGAGGATATTACGGAGTAAAGCTGCTGTCGGGACATTTTGAATGGTCCCTGTCCCCTTATAGATCGGGGCTGCTTATTATGGCGCTGCAGTTTCTCATTTTTTTCGTTGTGGGCGGTATCGTAGCTCTTATCGGACATGCCAGGGGGGATGAGAGAGCTTTCTATATTCCCATCCTGACAGCAATGCGGCAAATTTCCAAAGGCAATTTCAAGGTGGAGCTGGAAAACAGCAAGCGTTACGGGCAGTTTGGCGGAATCGTGGAGGGGATTAATGAAATGGCCAGCGAGCTGGGCCGGATGGAGATTATGCGCCAGGATTTCATCTCCAACGTCTCACATGAGATCCAGTCGCCGCTGACCTCGATTCGCGGATTCGCCCGTGCGCTGCGGGAAGAGGGCCTTAGTGCAGACAACCGGAGACATTATCTGGACATCATCGAAGCAGAGGGCAGCCGGCTCTCCGGGCTCAGCGACAATCTGCTGAAGCTGTCGGCATTGGAGGCGGGCAGCTTTCCGTTTGAAGTGAAGTCATACCGGCTGGACAAACAGCTGCAAGATATGATTCTGGCCTCGGAGCCGCAGTGGCTGGATAAAGAGATCGAGTTGGAAGCCGAGCTGGAGGAGGTTTCGGTGGACGCTGTGCAGGATCTGATGAGCCAGGTATGGACCAATCTGCTGCATAACAGTATCAAGTTTACCCCTGAGGGCGGGCATATCACCATACGCGTGCATCACGCAGAGGGTCAAGCCATTGTGGAAATCAGGGACAGCGGCATAGGCATCGCCGAGGAGGAGCTGCCCCGCATCTTTGAACGATTCTACAAGGCCGATAAAGCAAGAAGCGCCAGCGGAGGCGGGAGCGGACTGGGATTGTCACTGGTGAAGAAAATCGTAGATTTGCATAACGGGACGATAAACGTAACAAGCCGTCCCGGTGAGGGGACGGCTTGTACGGTGAGCCTGCCATTGCGGCTTAAATAAATCCGCCGTTTACGCGCAGCGTTTGTCCAGTAATCCACTGGGACTCTTCCCCGGCGAGGAAGCTGACGGCTCCGGCAATATCCTCAGGCTGGCCTAGGCGGCCATAAGCATTGGCTTTCTTCAGCCCTTCAAGCTGTGCCTCGGATTTGCCTTCGAGGAATAAATCCGTGGCAACCGGCCCCGGCGCAACTGCGTTGATCGTAATACCTTTGGCCCCGAATTCCTTGGCGAGCTGGCGGGTGAATTGTTCTACTGCACCTTTCGTTCCGGCATAGATGCTGTAAGCCGGGAACATTTGGCCATTGACCGAGGTGGAGAAATTAATGACCCGGCCGCCCTCTTCCAGATGGAAGAAAGCCTGCTGGCAGGAGAAGTAGGTCCCTTTGACATTGATGGCAAACTGCTTGTCGAATTCCTCCTCAGTAGCTGCACCAATGAGGCTGTTTATCATAATTCCGGCGTTGTTGACCACGATATCAATCTTGCCGAACAGCTCCTTGGTATCCTTGAACAACTGCTCAATCTGCGCGGGTTTGCTGATGTCGGCCTGAAGGGCGGCTGCCTTTCCGCCTTTTCCCTGAATACCTTGCACCACAGCCTCAGCTTGTTTAGGACTGCTGGAATAGTTAATGATTACAGCGGCCCCTTGCTCCGCCAATCTCTCCGCAACGCTCCGTCCGATCCCTCTAGAGGACCCCGTAATGATAGCTACCTTACCCTGCAGGTTTTGATTCATGAATTCTTCCTCCTCAAAGTTTTGTTAGCATTACTTCATAAGAATCTGCTTCGGACAAAACTGACATCGGAAGCATTCACTTAGTTTTGTATAAGATACCGGGTTTAACTGGTGACAGCCGCGAGTCCTCTGGCAAGTATTGTCCAGAGCTGTTCGAATTCCTGTCCGATGCTCCCGCTATGCCATTCATAGGCATGGGAGGGATGATGGAACCGGGCCGTCGCGTAAAAAAGTGAACGGGCAATCGCCTCCGTACCGGCGATTGGCGTAATCGTGCCTTCCTGAATGCCTTTGTCGATTACACTGCCCATCTGGCTGATGATCCGCTGAATATGGGTGTCAATGAGCTCGGCGGCTTCTTCCGTAACGGATGCATACATCTTGAACATTTCGCTGTCCTGCTCGGCATAGTGCTGTTTAAGCTCGATTAGCTTCGCGATATATCTCCTTAGCTGCTCCAAGGCATTGCTGGCTGCTGCTCCCGCGATCTCTGTCAGAGGGGCAAGAATCAACTCGTCCAGCCATCTTTCCGTTACAGCCTCCCGCAATGCCGCTTTGCTGGGAAAGTGTCGATACAAGGTACCATGGCTGACGCCCAGCAGCTTGGCTACATCGGTCACTGAGGTTTTGTCGGGTCCGAACCTGCGCAAGGTCTGTTCAGCGGCGTCCAAAATTTCCGTCTTGCTTAAAAAAGCGCTTGGTTTGTTCACGGGTGGATTCTCCCTTCGGTAGGTACAGCTTAACATAGCGAATGACAAATGACAAATATTAAATTATGTCATTTGATTATTTATGATATTTGCCAAGGCTGCTATTCCGTGTTCCATCTCATCCTCAGAGGCATAGGCGAAGGACAGGCGGAGATGTCTGCTGTCGCTGCGGTCATACAGATCCCCTGTATTCAGGAGTACTCCGGCCTGTAGTGCAGCCTTGAAGAGCCGGCGCAGCGAAAGAGGGCCGTTCAGAGAGAGCCAGATGTAGAAACCTCCGGCCGGAATACTCCAGGAAGCCAGCCCCGCAAAATGGATATCAAGCAGCTGCAGCATGAAATCACGCCGCTGACGCAGTTTTCCGCGCAACAGGGCGAGATGCTGCTCATGATAACCGTCTTCCAGCCAGCACGCGGCGGCGAGCTGCGACAGGGAGCTTGCGCCGTAATCAGTCTGCATCTTGATATCGGCCAGCCGGCGGACTACCGGCTCAGGGCCGACAATCCAGCCGATGCGCAGGCCGGGGCTCGCCGCCTTCGACAGCGTGCCCAGATGGAGCACTCTTCCCTCGCGGTCCCGGGCTTTCAGGGGGTTGGGCGGGCGGTCATCCAGCCATAGATCCTGATAAGCCCCATCCTCGAGAATGGGCAGTCCAAGTCCGCCTGCAATGTCCATTAAGGCGTCCCGTCGTCCCGCATCCATCAGAATTCCGGTGGGATTATGGAAGCTGGGGATGGTATAGAGCATGGCCGCCTTGCTCCGGATGGCTGCGGCTGCCAGCTGATCCGGTAAGAGGCCGTCTTTGTCCATCGGCAGGCCGCTGAATTTCACCCCCGCTGACTGGAAGGCGTGGATGGAATACAGGTAGGAGGGCTTCTCCAGCAGCACCGTCGAGCCGCGCGGCAGCAGGCCCAGCGCAATGAGCTGCAGACCCTGCAGCGCGCCCGAGGTAATGAGGATGGAAGACGGATCGGCCTCTATTCCGTTCTTCGACAGCTTCTGGCTGACCGCTCTGCGAAGACTAAGGCTGCCAAGCGGCTCCACGTAGGAGAGCGGCGGAAGCGGGTTCTGTGCCAGCTCGAGCAGCACCTGGCGCATCGACTCGCCGGGCAGCAGCCCGGGCGCAGGCTCACCGGTGCCGAGACGGATCAGCCCCGCTTCATATTCAAGCCTGTTGATGGCTTGTACCGCAGGCAGGTTAGGGTAGTGGATGCCTTCCTCCACGTAGTCATTCCAGTTGCCGCCAAGCTGGCCCGCAGCTCCAGTGGAGCGGGCCGCTGCATCCGGCCCGGAGGCTCCAGCCCTGCTTGAAGCGGCAACCCGGGTTCCTCCGCCCCGACTGCCTTCGATCAGGCCGAGTGCAGCGAGCTGCCCGAGCGCGGTGACAACTGTGCTGCGGTTGACGCCAAGCTGACGGCATAGCTCGCGCTGCGGGACAAGCCGCATGCCGGGAGGCCAGGCGCCGCTGGAGATTTTGCCGATGAAATAGGCCGAGATTTGTCTGTGCAGCGGCAGCGGTGAAGAGGGGTCCGGCTTCCAATGGCCGCTTAAGCTTGCAGAATCATCAAGGGAAGCGGATTGGACAGGGGGAACTGCTGAGGGTGAGGCTGTAAGTGGATGGTCTGATTGGCGTTGGCGCGTCAAAGGACTAGCTCCTTTTTATAGGGTGTAAATGCTGTTGGAACAAGAGTTTTGTTACTTGGAGTATACCACGCTTCGTCCGGGCTTCTATATTTGGTTGGGTAGTATCCTATGGATTTGGAGGGTTACCTGAGCCGTTAGTGGGAGTAGCATCAATAGTGCAGCGAAGGACGTGTATGCTGCTGCCATACGTTGATTTGAAATAGACAGCAGGCTGGAAGGAGCCGGATGATGACGGAAGCAATAGTGCATGGAATAATATTGGCTTTTGGGCTTATTTTACCGCTGGGGGTACAGAATATATTCGTCTTTAATCAAGGAGCACTGCATCCGAAATTTCGAAGTGCCCTGCCCGTTATTCTGACGGCTGGCCTGTGCGATAGTCTGCTTATTGCCGCTGCTGTCGGCGGGTTGTCGCTGGTTCTGCTCTCACTGGATTGGCTGACGCCGGTCGTCTTGGGGGCGGGCATCCTATTTCTTTGCTTTATGGGCTGGAAAATATGGTCCGCCGCTCCGGCAAAAGGAGAAGCAAAACGGCTATCGCTGAAAGGGCAGGTGGGTTATACCTTGTCGGTGTCCCTGTTGAATCCGCATGCTCTGATGGACACGGTTGGTGTTATCGGCACCAATGCACTGCAATATGCCGGGAGTGAACGCTGGGTGTTCGCGGCAGCTGCCGCAGGGGTATCCTGGGTATGGTTCATCGGACTAGCGGCGGCAGGGAGAATGCTCGGGAAAGCCGACTCCTCCGGCAAGGCGGTCAGGCTGATGAACAAGGCTTCGGCGTTGCTGATCTGGGGAATTGCCCTCTATATGGGCTTTCAATTGTGGGAAAGCTTTTAGCTCCGATTCTGCTGTTGTGAGTTGTTTTCTCGAAAAAAAACGGATACCCTGCTGCCTGCAGGGTATCCGTTTTGACTGTGCAATCATAAAGGCTAGCCGCCGATTTGCGACATGCGGCGAACCGTCGGAGTATGGCTCTGCGCCTTTTTCTCCAGCGCCAGCGCCATCTCATGGTTATGCGGCTTGTTGCCGAGGGCCTGGCGGAACAGGGCTTGCACCGCCGCCGGATCAGCGGTCAGAGGCCGTACGTTATACTCATCCGCCCAATACAGGCAGGCTTTGATATGACCGTCCGCAGTGAGCCGTAGCCGGTTGCAGTTATCGCAGAAATGCTCGCTGACCGGGTGGATCAGCCCGAAGGTTCCCTGCGCTCCGACCACCCGCCGGTTCTGCGAAGGGCCGTTGCCCGAGGGCATCTCCGCTTCCTCGGTTGCCCAGCCTGCTTCGGTACAGGCTTCTACGACCGTCTCCAGAGGCAAATAAGTCTGGCGCCAGGAATCGCTTGCGCTGCCGATCGGCATATATTCGATGAACCGCACATTCAGCGGGCTGTGCAGGGTCAGCGAGATGAAATCCTTAATTTCATCATCATTGATGCCTTTCATCAGCACAACATTCAGCTTGATCGGGGAGAGCCCCGCCGCTTCAGCGGCTTCTATGCCTTTCAGCACCTTGGCGACATCTCCGCCGCGGGTAATCATCGCGAAGCGCTCCTGTTTGAGCGAATCGAGGCTGATATTCACCCGCGACAAGCCTGCCTGTTTTAGCAGGGCAGCTTTAGCCGGAAGCATGAGACCATTCGTGGTTAATGATATATCTTTAATACCCGGTATGGCGGAAATCATGGAGACAAGCTTCTCCAGATCCTTGCGGACCAGCGGTTCTCCCCCGGTCAGCCGGACTTTACTCAGTCCCAGGGGCGCCAGCGCCTCCACCACAGCGGTAATTTCTTCATAGCTCATAATCTCGTCCTGCGGTTGGAATTGCATTCCTTCCGCCGGCATACAATAAATGCAGCGGAGGTTGCAGCGGTCTGTAACCGAAATGCGGATATAGTCATGTAAACGTCCAAAAGGGTCCGTCAGCGGTTCCATAGCGTTGCTCCCTTCATTTGTGTATCTTATTTAAATTTTAAAGATTGCTTTCGCTGCCGTCAATGGTGCCATACGTTGTTAGCTCTCTCTCCGTACGCTCTGCGGGAGTGTATCGGTTGTACGGCAGGCAAAAAGGACAACCTAAATAATAGGGGACAAAAGAGGAACGGCAAAGTCTAAATTTGACAATAGTACGACAATTACGGGGAATGGTCATAAAATGCTCACTGAAAGCGTTTTACAATTTCGATATAATTTAGGTGTGAAAGATTCATCTCTATTCTATGTTCACTTTTGCGCAGCTCACAGCTATGATACCGGGGCATGCACGCGGCAATAACAACGGGTACGGCATCCGGTCAAACCAAGTAGGGAGGATTTGCAAAATGACGATAACAACAGTTCCATCACTTGTCGTGCCGGAGGCATTTAGCCGCTGGCTGGAGAGCCGGGGATTAATATATCAGATTTTAGTTGATTTTTACGGGAGAAAACCAACGCTTTCGCTGGTTGCCCAGTGGAGCCGCAACCGCCAGATGAGCGTAGCGGCGGAAATGACGGAGGGCGGAAGAGAGCTGAAGCGTTATCTGTGCAGCCAGGAGCCTGCCCAGCTTCCGCTGATCTGCGAGAAGGAGAACCGCGAATACAAACGGCTGATGAACGAACTGCCGCGTGAAGCTGCCCAGTTGGGCCGTGAGCAAGAATTCTGCAACGTGCTCTCCGATGTGTACGCTTCGGCGGGGATCGTGTTCAAGAAATGCGGCGGCGAAGCCGATGACCATATCGCTATTGAGCTGGAATTCATGGCCGTGCTGCATGAACGGATGTTATATAACAGCTTCTCGGTGAGAAGCGCCATGGAATTGCTGGAAATCCAGGAGAACTTCCTTGAAGAGCACTTACTGAGATGGACACCACAATTCTGCGAAAGACTGAATGCAGCTACAGACAGTCCTTTATATCTGGGGCTCAGCCATATGCTGGAGGAATTTCTGCCGCAGGATCTGCAGATGCTGCGCGCCTGGAAGTCTTCGCTGGAGAGCAGCGCGGCAGCCATGGTTTAGCCTGGACCAAGTAACGGTAACCGGCCGCTATCTATAGACTATGTTTACTTTCATATTAAGCACAAACAAAAGGCGCCTCTCCAATTGTGGAAGGCGCCTTGTTTATGAACTTTTGGTTAGTGTTCTTGAGTTCTATTCAATAACCTTTTTGCTGCGGAATTTCATCAGGAATTCATAGACTACAGGTACAACGACCAGTGTCAGCAGGGTGGAGCTGATCAGACCGCCAATAACGGTCACGCCAAGTCCTTTAGAGATAATGCCGGCGCTGTTCTCAAGTCCTGTAACCAGCGGCAGCAAAGCGCCAATCGTGGCGAGAGCCGTCATTAGAATTGGACGCAAGCGGGTGCCTCCGGCTTCAAGCAGTGCCTGACGGGTAGACATCCCTTCTTTTTCCTTGTGAATTACCCGGTCAATCAGTACGATCGCATTCGTTACGACGATACCGATCAGCATCAGTGCCCCCATCAGTGAAGAGACGTTCAGGGTCTCTCCTGCCAGCAACAGAGCGACGAGTGCTCCGATCACAGTGAATGGCAGTGAGAACAGGATCGCGAACGGTGCCAGACCGCCGCCGAAAGTAACAACAAGCACAAAATATACAATGGCAATAGCGGCCGCCATCGCAAGTCCGAGCTGGCCGAAGGTTTCATTGATTTGTTCGGTAACGCCGCCGAAGGAGATGGTAACTCCGTCAGGCAGCTCCAGGGCTTCGATCTTTTCCTTCACGTCATTTGAAGCGCTGTTTACATCGGTAGCAATGATTTCAGCGGTCACATTAACGCTCATTTTACCGTCAATGCGGGTAATCGAGTCCGGCGATGTGCCGTTCTCAATCTTCGCTACTTCGCCGATCGGCACTGTAAAGCCCAGCGGTGAGGTCAGCGTAGCCTCTTCCATTTCCTGAATACTGCTGTACGTATGAGTGTCGGCTTCAATATAGACATTATAGTTTTTGCCATCCACTTCCACCTCTGTCATTACAGGGCGGGCATTAACCGGACTCAGCTTCATGGCAATCTGTCCGGCAGTGAGGCCAAGCGAACTTAGCTTCGCTTGATCGGCAACCACGGTGTATTGTTCGTAACCTTCAGCAAGGCTGGTTTCCCCATCCTTGAAATTAGCGGTATCTGCATTCACGATGCCTGCTATCTCATCGGCTACCGGTTTCAACTGATCCAGGGTGTCGCCAAAAATATTCACGGTCAGCGTATTGCCGCCAAGGCCTCCGCCCATCATGCCGGACATATCGCCCCACGCGCCTTCCGGCACCTCTTTGGTCAGCCCTTCAATCAGATTTTCCTTAACTGTGTCGAAATCTGGAGTATCACTGTCATAGGTAATATAGAAGAGACCTGAATTGCTGGAGCCCATTCCCATAAATCCACCGCCACCGATGGAGTATTGCATGTTGTCGATATGCTCTTGGGCCAGAATGTATTTCTCAGCCTTCAGTCCTTGTTCCTGGACATCTTCAGCAGTTTGTCCGGCTTTAGGTGCATAGGTCATGATGACACTCTTATCTTCCTGTGAAGGCATGAAGCTTACCCCGATTGGTTTGATCAGGAACAAGCTGCCAACCAGCAACAGAACCGCGACCCCGAAAGTAACCAGCTTATGGGAAAGGCACCAGTTCAGAATCTTCTGATAACCCAGAGCCATTTTGCCCGGTTTCTCTTCATGGTTTTTCTTGCCTTTCTTCAGTCCGTTACGGAACAGCGTGTGCGCCAGTGCCGGCACAAGTGTAATCGCCACAACCAGAGAAGCGAGCAGGGAGAATACCATGGTCAGTGCAAACGGCAGGAACAGTTCGCCCACCATGCCGCTAACAAAAGCAAGCGGAAGGAATACGGCGATCGTTACAATTGTAGAAGACATAATCGGCACGAACATTTCGCTTGTAGCCGCGCTGATCAGCTCCCGGCCGCGCAGCTTCTCACCCGACAACGTCATACGCCGGTATATATTCTCAATGACGACAATCGAGTCATCGACAACCCGCCCGATAGCGACGGTCATCGCGCCTAGCGTCATCATATTGAGCGTGATATCCATTTGCCGCAGGCATAGAACAGCGATAAGCAGCGACAAGGGAATAGAAATGATCGAGATGATAGTTGAACGGATATTCCGCAGGAACAGCAGAATGATCAGTACGGCGAACAGGGCGCCAAAGACTGCCTTGGACAACATAGTATTTACGGAATCCTCAATCGGCTTGCCTTGGTCGAGCAGAACCGTAAGATCCATTGATTTATACTGCTGCTTCAATTCTTCCGTTGTATCCTTAACGCTGTTTACAACTTCAACGGTGTTGGCGTCATTGGACTTAACAATTTGAATCCCGATAGATTCTTTGCCGTTGGTACGGGAGATGGATTCAGACTTGCCGATAACCTCAATGGAGGCAAGCTCACCCAGCTTCACCGTCGGCAGGCCTGTTGGTACTGCAGCACCTACGCCCGCGCCTGTTCCAGCGGCACCAGTACCAGTACCGGCTGCACCGGCACCACCGGCAACAGCACCACCACCACCGGCACTAGCAGCACCACCAGCAGCACCTGAACCTGCTTGTGCGCCCGCAGCTGAAGGCACAAGCGGAATCGTCAAATTCTTAAGATCATCTACTGTGGTAATATTGCCGTCTACAACAACGGCCTTTTGTGATTTCTCCATTTCGAACAGTCCCAGCGGAACACGCAGAGAGGAGGCTTGAACGAGGCCTTTAATGGTATCCTCTGTCAGCCCGTATTGCTTCAGTTTGTCCTGGTTGAATTTCAGAGAGACTTCCTTGACGTATTGTCCGGAAATCTGCACAGAAGCAACACCTTCGATATCCTCCAGGGCAGGACGGATATCATTCTCCGCGATGCGGGTCAGCTCTTCCAGATCCCCGGATTTGTCATCGGACAGACTCAGCGAGATAACCGGCAGTGAGCTAAGGCTGAAGCGGGAAATGGTCGGCTTCTGGGCATCATCCGGCAGAGCGACATCGTTCAAGGCTTCACGAACGGCTGCTGTGGCATTATCCAGATTCGCGCCGTAATCAAACTCGATTTGGATGTTGGAAGCATTCTCGAGCGAGGTGGAAGTGATCATCTTGACGCCATCCACATTGCGGAGCTTCTGCTCCAGCGGCTTGCTGACATCATTCACAACACCCTCCGGTGCTGCACCTGGATAAATCGTTGTTACACTGAGATAAGGAATACTGATATTAGGCAGGGTTTCCTGTTTCATGGTCAGGCCGCTGTACAAACCGGCGAATACGATAATAATGGTTAGCAGCCATATCGCGAATTTGTTCTTAAGCGAGAAATTAATTAAGCTTTTCATAAGTAGCGTTTCTGCTCCTCTCGGACTTTCCTATGGAAAGCCTCTATTTATAATTTACTGGCACTGCCTATCCGGACTACCTCTCTCTGTTTCCACTTCCTTTGGTCTTAAGGGTTAATATAAACCGCATGTGTTCTGCATGTAAGGTGAAATCAGCTTATTCAAATCCTGCAGTTCCTTGTCCAGTGCAGGGTAGCTCTGCAGGTTGGCCAGCATTCCCCGGATAATTGCCTTACGTGGATGTGGCATGAGAATCTCACTTTCCAGAATCCCCAAAGATTCAAGCCCATCTTCCAGACTTTGCGTGTCTACAGCGGAAGTAGCGCTGATTAGCACCTTCATTTCTTTAATCAGCTGCAGCGGACTTTTGCGCGGGTTGTCTCCATGTTCTTCCAGCCACTGTGTGAGGAAAGCGGAGGAGATCAGGGGATCAGGCTTGCCGGCAAGCAGGCCAGAGACGACGATGTCCAGCAGATCCACAAGATGGTCGGCCATACGTGCGATAGATACAGGCGATCCTTGATTGAAAATAACCCGGATATAGGAGTGGATCATCCCGCTTCCAAGCAGGCATAGGTCTCCTGTATAAGCCAGAATATCGGGCCCGTACAGGGTTTCGAGTTTATTCTGGAACCAGGTCAGCAGGGGAGCGTTGCTTTTGCGCAGCCATTCCGGCACTTCCATTACGCCTTTTCCGGCAAATTCCTGAATTTGACGCTGCAAAAACTCGCGAAGCTCGTATACATGATTAAGCAGGATCTCGACCTGGTTGCGCAGCTTCTCCCGCGGGCTTCTCCGGCTCTCCAATTCCTCGCGCTGCAGGGGATCACGAATCATGCGGAAGCAATATATGTAAATGCTGCGTTCCAGCTCTTCCTTGGACTTGAACACCAGGTACAGGCTGCCCTTGGAGATTCCGCATAGCTCAGCAATTTCCTGCATGGAGGTGGAGGATGAGCCTTTTACAGCGAATAGCTGCATGGCTGTTTTGATAATCTGTTCTTTTTTGTTTGCGTTTTTGTCAATCACAAAGAGGTATAACTCCTTTCCTGACTATTGGGTTCTGTAAATGACTCAAAGGTCAAGCCGATTATATTATATATTTTGCGGCAATACAAATTTCTGTATGGAGAGTTTAGCTTATTATTGTAATTTTTGTTTTGCAGACGATTCCAGTAGGAAGAAAGAGATTATTCATGTAATATATAAATGTGTCATTTTAGTGATGTACGGAAGAAAGAGAAGGTAGGTTGCATATGAGAAGAGGATTGCAGGCGATAATCATTATCGGGGCTTTGCTGGCATTTTATTATTTTGGTTTTGGTTTACTTGGAAGTACCGCCGGTACGATCATCAGTATTTTCTCCACGTTGACCGTCATTTCGATCGGGCTGGGGATTTTTATGGAGAATCGCAACCCCTCCACAACGATGGCCTGGATTCTGCTGCTTGCCCTGATTCCGGTAGTGGGACTCGTCTTTTATTTCCTGTTCGGACAAAATGTGTTCAAACGGCGTAAATATGATAAGAAGGCCCAGCGGGACCTCATGGCTTATGAACGGATTGAAAATGATGCCCTGCGCATGCACCAGGACTGGTCGGTCTTTGATCCTGCCCACCAGAAGCTGCTGGGATTATCACAAAGGCTCGCGCGGACGCCGGTTTCTTTTAATTCAGAAACGCGGATTCTTACCAATGGGGAAGAAACCTTCGGCACCCTGCTGCTGGAGCTGCGGCAGGCTCAGCATCATATTCATATGGAATATTATATTTTTCGGGCCGACCATATCGGCACCCGTATTCAGCAGATTCTGATCGAGAAGGCCCGTGCGGGCGTTACGGTCAGATTTATGTACGACGCCGTAGGAAGTATTCAGCTTTCCAAAGCGTTTCTTAAGGAATTAAGCGATGCAGGAGTACAGGTTGCCTCATACGGCAATTCCACCTCTTTTTTCTCCAGCAGGGTTAATTACCGGAATCACCGCAAAATTGTTGTCATAGACGGCGATGTCGGATTTATGGGCGGGCTTAATGTTGGTGATGAATACTTAAGCCGCAGCAAGACGTACGGCTTCTGGCGCGATACCCACATGCTGCTTAGAGGTGAGGCAGTACGTACGATGCAGATTATCTTTCTGCAGGACTGGATGCATACAACGGGTGAGAAAATACTGGAGCAGGACTACCTCTCGCCACAGCTGCGGTTCACAGCCGGGGATGGAGCTGTGCAGATTATTGCCAGCGGACCGGATAACGAACGGCGTGCGCTGAAGAATATCTTCTTCTCCATGATTACTTCCGCCGAGAAATCGGTCTGGATTGCCAGCCCTTACTTTATTCCGGATGAGGATATCTTGACCGCACTGCGTGTAGCGGCAATGTCCGGGCTTGATGTGCGGTTGCTGTTCCCCGCCAAACCGGATAAATGGCTGCCGTTTCTGGCGTCGCATTCCTATTTTCCGGCCTTGCTGGAATCGGGTGTGAAGATCTACGAATACGAGAAGGGCTTCATTCACTCCAAGCTGCTGATTACCGATGGGGCGATAGCCACAATTGGTACAGCAAACATGGACATGCGCAGCTTCCACTTGAACTTCGAGGTCAATGCGCTGCTGCTGCAGACAGAGAGCGTTTCCCGGATCGTTGCTGATTTTGAACGCGATCTGCTGTCAACCCGCCAGATTGTACATGAGACCTTCATGAATAAACGTCTCCTGGAGCGGATGCTGGAATCTGCAGCCCGGCTGATGTCGCCGCTGCTCTGAGTACGGAAAGATAACGGACAAGTAAAAACCGCCGGAAGAAGCTGATTGCAGCTTTCCGGCGTTTTTTTGAAAATATAAGAATTTATATGTTTCACGCTATAAATTATCCTTCTATTTCTCGCTGAAACGGATACCGTCCTGTTGAGGACGGCAAGCCGTTTCCACTTGTATGCGGTGAACCTTGCTGCACTGCATCAGTTAACAGGAACTGCTTCATGTTTCTGTAGATCAGAATGTTGTCAGACCCAAGCGGGTCTGCATACGGTAAATAATATATTTGAGCCAGGTCACATCGCTTTGGTAATCCTCCAAGGGCAGACTGTATTCCGCCCCCTCATTGTTCCAAAGTGTGTTGAAGTAGCTCTCCATCTCCGCATAGAGCGGCTGATCCTGCGGCACGGATACCCAGAGATTATTCTCCAGATTGTAATCGTCCAGGTTGCGGGCTGTGAAGTTGGTGGAGCCGCCCAGAACGATTGAGTTGCCGGTCGCTTTGGCAATGAACATGAGTTTGGCGTGATACTGCTCCTTGCCCGTATTGTACCAGCGGATGGCAATGTTGCCATCGGAACGCCGGTTCAATTCCCAGGCCACCGGACGGTTCGGGATGCCGATTTTATCACGGCCGAAGGCGTTTTGGTTGGGGTCCAGCAGGAGGCGCACCTCTGCGCCGCGTGCGGATGCTTCCTGCAGTGCATCAATAATGGTGTCGTCGGCAAGATAGAACATGCCCATCCAAAGGATGTCGCCCTTCTGGGCCGCACGGATTCCTTCAAGGGCGTATTTGTTTACCTTGCCCTCGGTTAAATATCGTACCTCCAGCGGACCGCCTGCTGCAGTTTCACTCCCCGTGAGAACGGGTTCTTTGCCAAGCAGCGGCCCTGCTCCGGACAGGTCTGCGGCGGCCTGCTCAGTCTTCAGGATATCGGCGATAACGGGACCGCTTACCTCCAGCGCGATATTGGAATGGTAAGCACTGGCATCGTGGACATTGCCGGAGGAGATCAAAGCTGTATTCTCGCTGACTACAACTTTGCGGTGATTGGCCTTTACATTCAGCAGCTTCATATATGACCGGGCTGTGATATCAGGCCCTCCGCTGGCCATAAGATTAGGAATCCAGCCTGTACCGGTCTGTCCAAACCACTGTATAAAGGTCCGCCATGCGGCAGAGTAGGCAGGAGTGGAGTCTCGCAGCGCGTCTACATCAGTCAGAATGACTTTGATTCCCGCGGCTTTCATCTCTTCCAGCAGAGGATTGGGGGCAGAGCCGTAATTAGTGTTGACCTCATCGGTGATAAAGACAACATCCATAGCGGGGTACGCTATTTTCTGCGCGATAAGCTTATCAGAAAGCTCCCGGCTGACCGCAGGAAACTGCTGATCCTTATGGGTATACCCATTGAACAGAAATAAGTCAACGACCAGAAACTCCCGCGACTCTTCGATAATTTGCAGCATCCTTGGCAGGATCTGCTCTTCCCGGTGCTGCGACCCGTTGTCGCCCTGGTAGGTCAAATCATGCCAAAAGTGCACATTTTGAACCTTGTACACCGGGCTTTCAGAAGAAAGGCCCGGAGGCAGCGGTTTATGGGTCTGGTAAATCATTACACCGGCTAACCATAACACGAGCACAGCAGCAGCAAGCAGCCATAAGCGGCGGCGTGGGAGGCGGCGTTTTTTTGCAGCAAAGGATGAATCCAATTCCATATTATAAGTAGACTGAAGGGTTCCGGGCATAATGGGATGTTTGCGTCGATTCATGGGTTAATCCTCCTGAGTGTGCCGCAGTGTCAAGCCAGTTCTTGTAGCCTGCGTTGGCATTGTAACAACCTATTAACGCCTGTGGGGGAGAAGTGAAGCAACAACTGCAAAATCGACCAATCTATAGTTTGGCTGAACCGCTGATACCTTATGCCATTGTCCTGACGTGATACAAGGGGGGACCCCTTTCTGTAAATTGCTCTGCGGCGATGCTATAATGAAGCATGCTATGGAAATGGAGGGAGTCAGGATGAATCATATGCCGCAGGATGAAGGGCCACAGCAAGTAAAGGAACGGTTCAGCCCGGAGCCTGGCGGAGATCCGCAGACTGCAGACAGTGCAGGGCATACATCTCTGCTGCCTTCATCCACAACGGGTGAGCGCAAAATTGAGCATGTGCGCCTCTGCCTGAACGAGGAGGTTGGCGGCACCGGGATAACGAGCGGGTTCGAGCATTACCGGTTCCGGCATAATGCGCTTCCGGAGCTGAACTTTGACGATATCGCGCTGCGTACGACCTTCTTGGGGAGGGAGCTGAGCACACCGCTGCTGATCAGCTCCATGACCGGCGGGAGCAAGGCTACCGGGGCAATCAATGCCCGGCTGGCGGAAGCGGCTGAGCGCCGGGGCTGGGCGCTAGGTGTAGGTTCGGTGCGTGCGGCTGTGGAACGCTCCGAGCTGGCCGGGACCTTTTATGTACGCAGCATGGCCCCGGGGATTCCGGTCATCGCCAATATTGGCGCTGTGCAGCTAAGCTATGGCTTTGGCGTGGAAGAATGCCGCCGGGCGGTGGAGATTGCCGGCGCCGACTGGCTGGTGCTGCACCTGAACGGGCTGCAGGAGGTGTTTCAGCCGGAAGGCAACACGGGTTTTGCTTCCCTGCTTCAAGAGATCGAGAAGGTATGCCGGATGCTTGAGGTGCCGGTAGGCGTGAAAGAAGTCGGCTGGGGCATCGATGGCGAGACAGCGGTCCGGCTGTACAATGCCGGGGCGGCTTTTATCGATGTGGCCGGTGCAGGCGGCACCTCCTGGAGCCAGGTCGAGAAGTTCCGCAGCAGCGATCCGGTACGGCGCGCAGCGGCGGAGGCCTTCGCCGACTGGGGAATTCCCACCGCCGAATGCATTGCCGAGGTGCGGGCGGCTTCACCGCAGGGCGCGCTTATCGGCAGCGGCGGGCTAAGGCATGGGGTGGACGCAGCGAAGGCGCTGGCGCTTGGCGCTGATCTGGCCGGCTTCGGCCGGAATCTGCTGGGCCCGGCGGTGCAGTCCGAGGAAGCGCTGGACCATGCGCTGGCACAGGTGGAGCTGGAGCTAAGGACGGCGATGTTCGGCATTGGCGCGCCGGATCTTGCAGCTCTGCGCGGCAACCCGCGCCTGATACGCAAGTAGGGGCGAGCGAAGATTATGGAGTAAGGAAGGATTACAAATCATGATTAAATTAGTCCAAATGGACGAAATTGCTTTTCAATTTTTCTGGAGTCAATCGACCCGCGATTATGCGGAGGATAAGATCAAAGCAGGGGCATGGGATGCCGAGACTGCACTCAGGCAGTCACAGGAAGAAATGGTGCGTTTCCTGCCCCAAGGACTTCACACCGACGGGGCCTATCTGTATTCTGTTATGGAAACAGAAAGCAATACTCAGGCTGGTTATATCTGGTTTAATGTAACGGAAGCACGCACGGGACGGGAAGCTTTCATCTATGATATTTATATTTTTGAGCCGTATCAGGGCAAAGGTTATGGTAAACAGGCCCTGCTTGCGCTTGATGAGTCCGCCCGGGAGATGGGTGTTTCCAAAATCGGCCTGCATGTCTTCGGACAGAACAACCGCGCTTTCGAGTTGTACAAAAAGATGGGCTACCTCGTTACGGACATCACCATGTCCAAAACGCTTTAAGAAGCCCGGCTCATCGCAGCACACAGAGACCTCGTAAAGGGGTCTTTTTGGCGTTCTCCAGAACGCTTTGGATTAGAAAAATGTGACTTATCTGATTTAATTCGGATGAAAAGGATAATATGATTGTCTTTATTAAGGAGAGATAAATTATGCAAAAGACAATTCATTCTAACAGAGCAACGGTATGTTCAAGCCT
This sequence comes from Paenibacillus sp. IHBB 3054, assembly GCF_051594305.1. Classification (NCBI taxonomy): domain Bacteria; kingdom Bacillati; phylum Bacillota; class Bacilli; order Caryophanales; family Paenibacillaceae; genus Paenibacillus; species Paenibacillus sp. IHBB 3054. The sequence goes on from NZ_JBOFBG010000005.1 coordinate 90,831, forward strand.
TATTCTCTTATTGGCCTTGACCGGCTGTAATGGCGGGAATTCGGGCAATCCGGATGGTGCTGCCGCGTATCCTGATTCAGGATCCGGTTCCGGGACCGCTGCGGCAGAGGTTGCGGCTGCACCTTCTGCAGTTCCGGCAACCGCACTTTCGGCCGAATCCACCTTGACCAGGGAGCAGAAGCATGAGGATTTTGAATACATGTACAAGATTCTGCAGGAAAACTATCCGTTTTTTGAAGTGAATAAGCGGGCAAATGGTGTAGATTGGCTGGCGGACAAAGATAAGTATTTGGAGAAAGCTGAAGAAACTCCGACGGACCTTCAGTTCTATGGGGCATTAAATGAAATCCTCGCGGATTTGCACAATGGACATACCTATATGCTGGAAAGAGAAATGTACCAGTATTACCGGCAGATCTTTGATGGCAATCCTGTCTATAAACCATGGAGCGATATCTTGGAGCAGAAACAGGTAAAGGATCGTTACGGAGCTGTCGAAGCCGCGGCCATACCTGAGGAGAGCAGCCGTGGAAGTCAGGATGAATTCACAGAATCCTTAAACCTTTTCCACCGAATCCTTGAACCCGGGAAATCGGCTTATTTGCAGGTGGAAAGTTTCGGGACGGAATACACAGAACAGGATGGGCCGGCCATTGCGGACTTTTTAAGCGAGATCAAGGACTATCCAACGCTTATCCTCGACATACGGGGCAACGGTGGTGGAGATCAGTGGTACTGGATGAGCAATATTGTAGCAAAGCTTACGGATAAAAAACTCCCCTATAAAGAATATTTGCTCTTCAGAGGCGGGGATTACGAGCAGCCGTTTCTGGCAAGCAGAGGGTTTGGGGAGGTGCCCGTTAAGGGACTGGAGCAGGAAAAGCTGCCGAAGCTTCCACCTGAAGCTATGACGGATTTCAAATCTTATTTTGTGAATACCTATGATATTACTCCCGACCCTGTAGGGTTTAAAGGCGAGATCTATTTGCTCGTTGACAGGAATGTTTACTCCTCATCGGAGAGCTTTGCGACCTTTGCCAAAAGCACGGGGTTTGCTACCCTGGTGGGCGAGAAAACGGGCGGGGACGGGATCGGGGCCACACCGCTTATCGCCGCTTTGCCCATTAGCGGATTTGTGCTCAACTTTCCGGTGGTGCTCGGTCTGACTGCAGATGGATCAGCAAATGATGAATTCAAGACCTTGCCCGATGCTGCTGTGAATGCCGAAAAAAACAGAGACTGGCACAAAGACGAAGCGATCCAGAAGGCACTGGAGCTGGCTGCTTCCAAGTAAACAGCCTGCCGCCTCCGCCCTTTATCTGACACATCCCCCGGACATCCGCTGTTGCTGGAGATTTTGTTCTAATATATAATGGTTTAGATCAAGTCAGTAATTATGCGGGCGATCAATACAACCGAAAATAGGAGTTGTCATATAAATGGCTTTGAAAGCTGGAATTGTTGGACTTCCAAACGTTGGTAAATCCACTTTATTTAATGCAATTACGCAAGCGGGAGCAGAATCCGCTAACTATCCTTTCTGTACAATTGACCCTAACGTCGGTGTTGTAGAAGTGCCGGATGAACGTCTGGATAAGCTGACTGAGCTGGTGCAGCCGAACAAGACAGTTCCGACTGCTTTTGAATTTGTGGATATTGCCGGACTTGTGCGCGGTGCGAGTAAAGGCGAAGGTCTTGGCAACAAGTTTCTGGCCCACATCCGTGAAGTGGATGCCATTGTTCATGTCGTACGCTGCTTTGTGGATGAGAATGTAACGCATGTGGACGGCAAAGTGAACCCGATCAGCGATATCCAGACGATTAACCTGGAGCTGATTCTGGCAGATCTGGAAAGCCTTGAGAAACGGATTGAGCGCTCCCGCAAAAATATCAAGGGCGGCGACAAGAAGTATGCCCAGGAAGTTGAACTGCTGGAACGGATCAAGGAAGCCCTGTACGAAGATAAACCAGCACGCAGTGTAGAATTGTCCGATGATGAGCTCCTGATCGTGCGCGATCTGCATCTGTTGACCTTGAAGCCGGTGCTGTATGCGGCGAATGTGGGCGAAGATGAAGTGTCCAGTGCCGACAATAACCCGTATGTCCAACAGGTCCGTGAATTTGCCGCTGCCGAGAATGCAGAGGTTGTGCCTATCAGCGCCAAAGTGGAAGCGGAAATTGCCGAGCTGGAAGGTGAAGACAAGGCGATGTTCCTTGAAGAGCTGGGCCTGCAGGAATCCGGCCTGAACCGCCTGATCAAAGCAGCCTACAAGCTGCTGGGATTGTATACGTATTTCACAGCTGGCGTGCAAGAGGTTCGTGCCTGGACCATCCGCCGCGGAACAAAAGCGCCTGGCGCAGCCGGTGTCATTCATACCGACTTCGAGCGCGGTTTCATCCGGGCGGAAGTTGTAGCGTATGCTGATCTGGTAGCCGCAGGTTCGATGAACGGTGCCAAGGAACGCGGACAGCTGCGTCTGGAAGGTAAGGAATATCTGGTACAGGACGGCGATGTCATGCATTTCCGTTTCAACGTATAACACGTATAAACAGTTTTTGTTTTGCGTTTAAACGTCAAGAAGGGGAGCCATTTCGGGGTGAATGTTCACCTTCGGATGGCTCCTTTTTATAAAAAATAGAAGTGTTTATATGCTTCAAGCTATAAATTATCCTTCTATTTCTCGCTGGAACGGCAGAATAACCTCACCGCAGGTTCTGCATAATAAGGTGCGGAAGCTCCGTGTTAAAAAATCCCTCAAATCTATACGGGGGCAATGTAGCCAATTGGCATAATCGGTGGTATAATATAAAGTCGTATATCTATTTTTATTGTATCTAATAATGCAAACATTATTTATTGAATATGAAATTGAATCAGGAGAGGTGAATTCCCTTGTTGGACCGATTGCAATCCCTGGCGGACCGCTATGAGAAACTCAGTGAACTGCTTTGTGACCCGGATGTTGCAAACGACAGTAAGAAACTGAGGGACTATTCCAAAGAACAATCTGATTTGCAGCCTGCTTTTGAGGCTTATACCGAATATAAGAATGTAATGGAAGAGCTGGAAGCGGCAAAGATGATGCAGGCTGAGAAGCTCGATGATGAAATGAAGGAAATGGTCAAGATGGAAATCGACGACCTGTCCTCACGCCAGACCGTGCTGGAGGAGAAGATCCGCCTTCTGCTGCTACCTAAAGATCCTAATGATGAGAAGAACGTAATTGTGGAAATCCGCGGCGCTGCCGGCGGAGATGAAGCGGCTCTGTTCGCTTCCGATCTCTACCGCATGTATACCCGTTATGCAGACGCACAAGGCTGGCGCGTAGAGCTGATGGATGTGAATACAAATGACCTTGGCGGCTTCAAGGAGGTCATCTTCCTTATTAACGGCCGTGGTGCTTACAGCAAGATGAAATTCGAAAGCGGAGCACACCGTGTGCAGCGCATTCCAACGACGGAATCAGGCGGACGTATCCATACGTCTACTTCTACCGTTGCAGTTATGCCTGAAGCTGAAGAATTTGAGATCGAGATTCATGATAAAGACATCCGTGTCGACACCTTCTGCTCCAGTGGTGCGGGCGGACAGTCCGTTAATACTACCAAGTCTGCCGTACGCGTAACCCATGTGCCTACAGGCATCGTGGCTACCTGTCAGGATGGTAAATCGCAGAACTCCAATAAGGAAAAAGCGCTGCAAGTGTTGCGTGCCCGGATCTCAGACTTGAAACGCCAGGAAGAGGAAGCTAAATATTCCGGCGAGCGGAAGAGCAAGGTCGGCACAGGTGACCGCAGTGAGCGTATCCGTACGTACAACTTCCCGCAGAGCCGGGTTACCGATCACCGGATCGGACTTACGCTGCACCGTCTGGAACAAGTAATGAACGGAGATATTACCGAAATTATCTCAGCACTGTCTATTGCGGAACAAGCGGAATTGATGGAAAAAGGAGAATAATGCTTTGAAACACGACTCTTATGTCATGCCTTACGTGCAAAGCATCCGGGAAGCCTTTGCGGAGGCTTCTTCTTTTTTGGCCGGACATGGATGCGTTGAGCCGCAGCGCAGTGCGCAGCTTCTGCTGGAGCATGTGCTGGGCCTGACCGGGGCGGCGTATTATATGGCGCTGGCTGATCCTTTTCCGGCAGCGGTGAAGGATGCCTGGGAAGCCGGAGTTACCCGCCGTGCAGCTGGGGAACCGGTGCAGTATATTATTGGCGAGCAGGAATTTTACGGACGGGCCTTTGAGGTGACGCCGGATGTGCTAATCCCCCGGCCGGAGACGGAGCTGCTCGTCGAAGCCATCCTGCGCTACGCTGCGGAGCTGTGGCCGGACGGGATGGTGAATGCAGGAGCGGGAGAAGCGCAGGGAGCTGCGGACAGCTCCGTGCATACAGGCAGTGCAGCCGGAGTTGAAGCGGCTGCACCCAGCGTAGAGGCCGGCGGCAAGGAAGCCAGCCCCGGCAGCGGCGCAGGGGAAGCACGCGCCGCCCGTCCGCTGACCGCCGTCGATATCGGCGCCGGCAGCGGAGCGATCTCCGTCACGCTGGCGGCGGAAGCGCCGGCGTGGGTGGTCTGCGCCGGCGATATCTCGCCGGGCGCACTGGCGGTGGCCGCGCGCAACGCGGTGCGGCACGGCGCGGCAGTGGACCTGCGGCTCGGCGATCTGCTCGAGCCGTTTGCGGGGATGGAGACGGATATTCTCGTCTCCAACCCGCCGTATATTCCCGGCGGCGACATCGCCGGGCTGCAGCGCGAAGTGCGCGACCATGAGCCGCGCACCGCGCTGGATGGCGGCGATGACGGGCTTGACCCTTACCGCCGCATGATGGAGCAGCTGCCGCTGCTCCCGGCCCCGCCGCGGCTGGTCGGCTTTGAGCTCGGCCAAGGCCAGGCTGGGCAGGTGGCCGCGCTGCTTGCGGCGGCGGGCCACTGGAACGAGATCGTGACCGTTGACGATCTCGCCGGAATTCCGCGCCATGTGCTGGGCATCGCAAGATAGGAAGCAGGAAAGTTAAGTGTTAGAAGATGGAATTTTATTTTTGCTGCCCCTTCCTTTACAATAGATTTTGACGGAACTTCCCTGCAGGCATGAATCTGGAAGAACCAGTACAAAGTAAGGAGACAGAATATGCTTCAGAAGATTAAAAAGATTGACGGCGTCATCGTAATAATTCTAGTGCTATTGATGGTCGTCAGCATTTTTTCCATATACAGCGTCACGCATGGAAGGGAAAAACTGGACGGGGCGCATCTCCGGATGATCAAGTTTTATGTGTTGGGCATTATTGCTTTTGTCGGACTGACGTTTGTGGATTACCGGATACTTGTTAAATACGCTTTGTATATTTATATAACAGGGATCGGAATTCTGGTTCTGGTCAGCTTTGTTGGCGCAGAGCAGAATGGCGCCCAGGGCTGGATTAAGTTCGGAGGATTCAGTCTACAGCCGGCGGAGCTGTTCAAGCTGATCCTGATTCTTTTTCTAGCGGCCGTGCTTGTCCGCAAGAACAGAAACAAACTCCGTTTCTGGAGTGATGTCGTGCCATTGGGCCTGCTTACATTGCTGCCGTTTATGATTGTCATCAGCCAGAATGATCTGGGTAACGCGCTCTCTTATCTTGTGATTCTGGTGGGGCTGCTATGGATCGGTAATATCAAATTCTCACATGCGCTTATTGGACTGCTCGTAATAGCCAGCGCTGCTACCGCAGGGATTATGAGCTATATTCACTATCACGATGAGATTAAGGGGTTCCTTGACGATATTGGGCGTTCACACTGGATTGAACGGTTTGATCCTTGGCTTGTGCCCGATAAAGCAACGGCCAAAGCGAGCTATCATACCAAAAACGCCAAATTGGCAATTGCCTCGGGCGGCATGAGCGGCGAAGGGTATATGCAGGGGACTTCCGTACAGACGGACCGTGTGCCGTACACCTATTCCGACTCCATCTTTGTTGCGATTGCCGAGGAATTCGGCTTTGTCGGTTCGGCGCTGCTGCTGCTGCTTTATTTTATTCTGATTCACCGGATGATCCTGATTGCGCTGGAGTGCAAAGACCGGGGCGGGCCTTTCCTGATTGTAGGGATTGTCGCAATGATGCTATATCAAATCTTCGAGAATATCGGGGCTTTTATCGGTTTAATGCCGCTTACCGGAATCACCCTGCCGTTTGTCAGCTACGGGGGCACCTCGCTTATGATTAATATGGCCAGTATTGGCCTCGTCATGAGCGTGCGGCTGCATGGACAGGATATTGAGGAGGATTTGCCGACATCTACTTTATACCCTTCCCCTGCCAAGCAAGGATAGTTTCGCTACTAAATAACAAACCGCTGGAGAACATCTATGCAGATGAACTCCGGCGGTTTTTTTTGTATGATTAAGTTTAAAATGGGAGTGTGAGTGATCAGGAAGATTATGGGCCTAAGCTATAAAATTGTATCCGGGCTGTAAAATGTTTTACAATGGGAATAAGTGGCTGTTATACTGTGCGGTTATGTTGTACATAAGTCCAAAATCCAGATAACTTAAGGAGTTCGCCCTATGCTGCAAAGGCTCAAAAAAATTGACGGCGTCATCATTGTTATTCTGCTCTTGCTGATGTGTATCAGTATCTTTTCTATATATAGTGTCACTCAGGGAAGAGAAGGCATGGGCGGAATGCATATTCGAATGATCAAATATTATGGGGTGGGTTTTGTTGGCTTTGCCGTGCTGATGATATTTGATTATCGCCTGCTCGTTAAATATGCGCTGTTTATTTATATTATGGGCATTGGGATCCTGCTGATGGTCAGCTTCTTTGGCAAGGTGAAGAACGGGGGCCAGGGGTGGATCGGAGTCGGTGAATTAAGCTTTCAGCCGGCCGAGCTATTTAAGCTGATTTTGATTATTTTTCTGGCTGCTGTGCTGGTACGCAAAAATAAAAATCAGCTGCTGTTCTGGCGGGATGTCGTGCCGCTCAGTCTGGTCGCACTGGTTCCCTTTCTTCTCGTCATCAGCCAGAACGACCTTGGCAATGCGCTGAGCTATCTCATCATTCTGCTGGGCGTCCTGTGGATTGGCCATATTAAATTTTCACATGCCCTGATTGGGCTGCTTATTATCGGAGGCTCCGCGACCGGCTTTATTTTGACCTATATTAACTATCATGATCAAGCAGTAGTTTTTATTAAAGAAACTCTGGGGCGCGATCATTTTATCAGACGCTTCGATCCTTGGCTCGTTCCTGATGTGGCGAGCAAGGATGCGAGTTATCAGACCCGGAATGCCAAGATTGCCATTGCTTCCGGAGGGATGAACGGAGAGGGGTACCTGGAGGGAAGCTCCGTGCAGGACAATATGGTGCCTTATTTGTATTCGGAATCGATTTTTGTGCAGATCGCGGAGGAATTTGGATTTGTTGGATCGGCTGTACTGCTGCTGCTCTATTTTATCCTGATTCACCGGTTGATTCTGATAGCCCTTGTCAGCAGGGACCGCGCAGGGCCGTTTCTCATCGTAGGGATTGTAGCCATGCTGTTGTATCAGATTCTGGAGAATATCGGGGCTTATATCGGTTTAATGCCGCTGACGGGAATTACCCTGCCCTTCATCAGCTATGGAGGAACTTCGATTCTGATTAATATGGCCAGCATGGGCATTGCCATGAGTGTGCTTTTATACGGACAGGATATGGAAGAGGATCTGCCGATGCTTGCCGCTCCCTCAGCCCCTGCCGGCAAATTAAGCAGCATGATTCCGTTCGTGAAATAGCGGATATCGAACTGCTATATAGATTGAATTAAAGATTTCCCCATTGAGGCGAGGACGTATCTACGGTGAATATTTGGACTTCCGGCCGCTGTTGTCCCCGGATTTCTTGATTTAACCTATTCGGTTGAAATCCGGAGACAAAGGCGGTCGCTGACGCTCCTACAGTTCCAAATTTCCCCTCCGCTACTTTTGCCCTTTTGGGTAGTTATTAAGTTCACTCTATATAATTATAAATTAATAGATTGCTAGGTTTGCAGCCTCTCTTCCCTGGACATACTAGGGACATAAGAGTTTCATAGGGAGAGGGGCTGCTGGAGATGGATGTCAATAAACCGGGAATACAGGATTCCTTGCGCGTAACCGTTAAGTATACTGCCATTTTAGTTTGTTTTTTTATGATCCTGATGATGGCCTGGGAAGGGCAAAAAAGTGATGCGGCGATAGCGGAGGTTACCATTCCTCAGGATTCGATCCGTTTGCGCATTCTGGCGAACTCGGATATGGCGGGCGATCAGCTGGTCAAACGCCAGATCCGGGACTCCATTGTTGAACAAATGAACCAGTGGGTAGCGGAACTGGAAGATCCCCAGAGCCTGGAGCAGGCGCGGACATTGATCCGGGGTCATCTGCCGGAACTGAATGCACTTGTCGCGGGCGAACTGGAGAAGCGGGGGATTGAGTACACCTACAAGGTGGAACTGGGTGTGGTTCCTTTCCCGACCAAAATGTACGGTGGTACGGTGTATCCGGCCGGGGAATATGAAGCGGTACGGGTTACGCTCGGTGCAGGCAAAGGGCAGAACTGGTGGTGCGTACTGTTTCCGCCGTTATGCTTCATTGATGCAGGCTCGGGAGATGCGGCTGCCTCCTCCAAAGGAGCAAAGACTGTTTCCGCTGCGGGAGCTGAGGATGGAGCCAAGGTGAAGGCTGCGGAAGCGGGCAAGGTGACAACCGTTTCGGCTGAGAATGGCAATGGGGATGAACAAGCTTCGGCCCCAAAAGTGCGGTTTTTTATCTGGGAACTGCTGCACAATCTATGGAGCTGGATCAGCGGATTATGGTCTTGAGCAGATATTAGTCTTTCTGGCTCGTGGTTGCGAGATATGTTACGATATAGGATGAACTTGAGCGGATTTGCTGCGGCCCCACCTGGTGGGGCCGTTTTTGATATTTAAAGAGATGATAAGGTGATGAAAAATGACAGAGCAGAAAGATTACCCGTTCGCGGCCCAGCGCCGGAGCGGAAACATAAAGAATACGGTTTACTGGGAACTGGATTCCGTAAAGGAAACTGGAGATCATCCGGCTGTGGCTCCGGTGCTGCGGAGTGAGGCGGATGAGCGAGCGATTATAGCGGCTGCAGCCATGCTGCGCGAAGGCGGCACGGTCGCATTTCCGACCGAAACGGTGTACGGGCTTGGCGCGGATGCCCGGAATACCTCTGCAGTAGAGGCAGTTTTTGCGGCCAAAGGGCGCCCTTCCGACAATCCTCTAATCGTGCATATTGCGCAGCGGGCGGATCTGGAAGACCTTGTGACGGAAGTGCATCCGGTGGGCGTGGCATTGATCGACGCATTTTGGCCCGGTCCGCTGACGCTCGTACTCCCGGTTCGGCCCGGCGTGTTGTCTCCGCTGGTGACGGCCGGGCTTGATACGGTCGGGGTGCGCATGCCTGACCACCCGCTTGCGCTCGCGCTGCTGAGCGCAGCCGGCTGCCCGGTTGCCGCGCCCAGCGCCAACCGTTCCGGGCGGCCAAGTCCGACACTGGCCGCCCATGTGATGGAAGACCTCGCCGGATACATCGGCGGGGTTCTGGACGGCGGCGCCGCCGGGGTCGGCCTGGAGTCGACCGTCGTGCAGGTGCAGCCGGACGGGACGGTCGCTGTGCTCCGTCCCGGCGGCATTACCGCCGAGCAGCTGGCTGCGGTTGCGGGTGCCGGGGCTGTGGACACCGCCCCGGCCGCTGCCGTGGACTTTGCCGGCGCTGCAGCCGGCCCGTCCACGGCCCGAGCCGAAGCGGACGCCGGTACCGGCTCCGCCTCCGGCCAGCCTGTCGGCGCGGCGCAGGCCGCCGATAACAGCAGCCCGGCGCCGCGCGCGCCGGGCATGAAGTACACGCACTACGCCCCGCGCGGCTGGCTAGGCGTAGTGCGCGGCGTTTCCCCGCAGCGCGTGGCGGAAACCGCCGCAGATCTGCTACAGGCGGCGCAGCGGAACGGCGAAGTGACGGGCCTGCTCCTCTTCGAGGAGCATAGGGCCCTGTATCCCGCCGTTCCGGCCGCCTGCGTCGTTTCCCTCGGCTCGCTGGACTCGCCGGAGGAAGGGGCGCGCTCCCTGTATGCCGCGTTGCGGCGCTTCGATGAAGCGGGAGCCACCTACATCCTGGCCGAGGCTTGCCCGGAGGCCGGTCTCGGCGCAGCCATCATGAACCGGCTGATGAAAGCAGCCGGTGGATCCGTGATCGACGCCGGATAATTTCCGGCTCCGCTCACAGAGTGCCCTGCGTTGAAGTCCCGCATGGGCACCCCGGTCCGGTGCAATGCCGGTCGAGTCCCTCCCGCCTGATTTTTAACCAAATTCCTTTCAACCAGCGGTTTCCCCGCCTCCGGCCTCTCCCGCTCAGTCATGATTGCCGTCTTGTCCGCATATCGTTGTTGTACAAGACTATCGGACTTTGGGGGTATGGGTATGGGCATGGGCATAGCAGGGGAATATGCTGGCTGGGGACAGCTTGTAACGATTGCCATAATGGCAATCGCACTTGGGATGGACGCATTTTCACTCGGTGTAGGAATCGGGATGAAAGGCATCCGTCTTTTGCATGTGCTGCATCTCAGCCTGCTTATTGCTTTTTTTCATGTGCTGATGCCGCTGCTTGGCTTGTTTACCGGCAGCTATGTGGGACATCTGCTTGGCCAGGTAACAACTTTCGCAGCCGGGGGACTATTGATCCTGCTCGGCGGACATATGGTGTTCAACTCTTTCCGGGCCGGTCATAATGGAACACGGTCTATGGATCACCAGACCTTCTGGGGCATGCTGCTTATCTCACTGAGTGTAAGCGTGGACTCTTTTTCTGTTGGGGTATCGCTTGGCATGTTTGTGAATAACATAGTTTTAACTGTTCTAGCTTTTGGGGCCTGCGGGGGACTTATGGCGATTACCGGTCTGCTGCTGGGCAGGCGGGTCAGCCGTGGACTGGGCGATTACGGGGAGGCGCTGGGCGGAGCGATCCTGCTGGCGTTTGGATTGCTGTTCATCTTCTGATACAATAACGGCAAAAGAACTTTAATTTATATTTTATTTGGAGGTGGAAAGCATGCTGCATATTTTATTCGTCTGCACCGGGAATACATGCCGCAGTCCTATGGCTGAAGGGCTTCTGCGGAAACTTGCGAAGGAACGCGGAATCGAGCTGGAAGTGCGGTCTGCAGGCGTATCTGCCATTTCCGGCACTTCCATATCCAGACACGCTGGAGCAATCTTGCGGGAAGAGGGCATTAATGATCAGATTATTTCCTCACAGCTGAACGCAGAGATGGTGTCCTGGGCGGATCTGGTGCTGACCCTGACGGGCGGGCATAAACGGCATTTGCTGCAATATTTTCCTAGCGCGGTTACGAAGACGTATACCTTGAAAGAATATGTCCATGATGAAGAGGCGGTTAATAGCGATATTCAGGAGCTGGACAGCTTGTATGCAGATGCGGAACTAAGCATAGCATTGGGCGGAGAGCCGAAGGCGACCGATTTGCAGCGGATAATCGAGATCCGCCAGCGCATTCCAAGCTTTGATATTACCGACCCTTATGGCGGTTCCCGTGAGGATTATGAGCTGGCAGCGGCGGAAATCCGTACCGCTCTTTACAATCTGCTCGATAAATTGGAATCCTTACGCCGTTTGTAAAGAAGGTTGATTTTTCGCAGCCTTTCCTTTAAGATGAAATAAATATTATCCGGTTCCGGTGTAACTGGCGACAAATGTGGATCAAACCACGATGGAGCACTGGAATAAACGGCCGGTCGCCTGGGCAAAAGAGCACATCCGCAGCTTCCTGCGGACTGCTCTTTTTTGTTTAAAATATATGTAAGATTAAGCTGCGCACTATCTTTCAGCGTTCATTCCCTGCTGTGGCGCAGCGGTACCTCTGCAGTAGAAACACAGTTTTGGCTTGAAATGAGTTGCAGTCAACGTTGAGGAGGCAGAAGTGATGAATGAAGTCATGAAGCAGGACTCTTGGGAAGAACGCGCTCCCGGCAGTCCAGCCGGGGAAGTGGTGGAACCGGCGGGGACTGAGCTTTCCTTGGCTGCTGCCACTGCAGCAGTCGTAGGCGAACTGGCGGAAGCCGGCAAGCTGGGGCCGGGAAAAATCCTGGTCGTCGGAGTCAGTACAAGCGAAGTAGCCGGCGTCCGGATTGGAACCGGCGGGGCGCTTGAAGTGGCAGAGCAACTGCTGCAGGGTATTCGCCAGGTTGCTGATAAATGGGGGTTTCATCCCGTATACCAATGCTGTGAGCATTTGAACCGTTCGCTTGTCATGGAACGTTCTTTGCTGGAGTCGCTCGGACTGAGGGAGGTTTCGGCGGTGCCGATACCGGGAGCCGGCGGTTCAATGGCTGCCGCAGCGTACCGCTCGATGTCCGACCCTGTTTTGGCTGAAACGGTGGAAGCCCACGCCGGGATTGACATTGGTGAGACGCTGATCGGCATGCATCTGCGCCGGGTAGCGGTTCCGTTTCGCCCGAGTTTGCGCTATATCGGTTCGGCCAGAGTCAATGCGGCCTGGAGCAGACCGCCTCTTATCGGCGGCGAACGTGCGGTATACCGTACACCGGAAACCAGTGGTGCACAGCTCTGCGATTAAGCAGGGCAGCAGCTTTTAGGCAATACATTAACAATCAGGGATTAAATAAGTACAACATAAACTAAAGCACCAGGGAGGAAATCAAAAATTATGGAACAATTGCGTAAGAGTGACCCTGCAGTACTGGAAGCCATGGGACTGGAATTAAGCCGTCAGCGTGCCAACATTGAGCTTATCGCTTCGGAAAATATCGTCAGTGAAGCAGTAATGGAGGCCATGGGCTCCGTACTTACGAATAAATACGCCGAAGGTTATCCTGGCAAACGTTACTATGGCGGTTGTGAAGATGTAGATATCGTGGAGAATCTGGCCCGCGACCGTGCCAAGCAGCTGTTTGGCGCCGAACATGTCAATGTGCAGCCGCATTCCGGCGCTCAGGCCAATATGGCGGTTTATCTTGCCGCACTAAATCCTGGCGATACTGTACTGGGGATGAACCTGGCGCATGGCGGCCATTTGACACACGGCAGTCCTGTGAATGCCTCCGGCTTGCTTTATAACTTTGTTGCTTATGGTGTGCAGGAAGACACATTCCTGATCGATTATGCTGAAGTGCGCAAAGCCGCCTTCAAACACCGTCCTAAATTGATTGTAGCCGGTGCAAGTGCGTATCCGCGGACGATTGATTTTGCAGCACTCGGTTCCATTGCGAATGACGTAGGTGCACTGTTCATGGTCGATATGGCTCATATCGCCGGGCTGGTTGCTGCGGGTATTCATCCGAGTCCGGTTCCGCATGCCCACTTCGTCACTACAACAACGCACAAAACCTTGCGTGGTCCGCGCGGAGGTATGATTCTCTGCAGACAGCCATGGGCCGCGGCCATTGATAAAGCTGTATTCCCTGGTTCCCAAGGTGGACCGCTGATGCATGTGATTGCCTCCAAAGCGGTTTCCTTCGGCGAAGCATTGCAGCCATCCTTCAAGACCTATGCCGAGAATGTGGTGAAGAACGCTAAAGTACTTGCGGAGACGCTGATCGGAGAAGGAGTTAACATCGTTTCCGGCGGTACGGACAACCATCTGATGCTGCTGGATACCCGCAATCTTAGCATTACCGGAAAAGATGCGGAGAAAGTACTGGATTCCATCGGTATTACCGTGAACAAAAATGCAATCCCGTTTGATCCTACCAGCCCATTTGTAACCAGCGGCATCCGGATCGGAACACCTGCGGTTACTTCGCGCGGCATGGACGAGCAGGCTATGGTAACAATCGGCCGCATTATCGCAAACGTGCTGAAGAATCCGAAGGATGAAGCTAAATTGACTGAAGCGGCCCGTGAGGTCGCCCAGCTTACAGATCAATACCCGATTTATCCGGGTCTCCAGTACTAAATATCCACTTTGCGGCCAGACTATTCCGAGCTTAAAGCTTTCGCCTCCGTTGCGCCGGTATCCCGGCTGCTTCGGGGGTTTTTTTGGAAGATGATATAAAGAAGCGAAATCTTCATGTTGACATAATGTTCACATATTAAAATTGAAAACAGACTGATGTTGTCATGAAATATTCATGAAAGTTCATGGAGTTTTCAATAAAATAAGTGAAAAAAATGTGAATAGTATTAAATGCATCAAATAGAACAAACTAAAGCGCACTCTATTTCCAAAGTACTCGGGATTTTCCTGACTGTACTGGAAGGAATAGCTTGCCTTTGTTTATGCTTCCATGAAAAGGACTGAGTCATCGTAGGTGAAAAGAGCCTCCGGTGATGATATAATAGACAGGATTTAGCCACGGAAGAAGCAAAAGCGCTTTCTATGGCGAACAAGACTCACAATTACCGGAGGGACAGAAATGGGAAAATTGGTGATTTGCGATCATCCTTTGATTCAGCACAAACTAACATTTATTCGCGATGTGCGGACCAACACGAAAGAATTCAGAGAGCATGTCGATGAAGTTGCTACACTGATGGCTTACGAAATCACGCGGGATATTCCGCTGGAGACAATTACTGTGCAGACGCCGGTGGCCGAAACACAGGGCAAGGTTATCTCAGGAAGAATGCTTGGCTTGGTACCGATCCTGCGGGCCGGGCTGGGAATGCTTGAAGGCGTTCTGAAGCTGCTTCCGGCAGCTAAAGTAGGACATGTCGGCTTGTTCCGTGATCCGGAAACCCTTCAGCCTGTCGAATATTACATTAAGCTTCCTACGGATGTGCAGGAACGGGAATTGATCGTTATCGACCCGATGCTGGCAACAGGCGGCTCTGCAATTGCAGCAATCACTTCTTTGAAGAACCGCGGCTGTACCCAAATTAAGATGATGAATCTGATTGCCGCCCCTGAAGGTGTCGCCGCTGTACAAGCAGCCCATCCTGATGTGGATATCTATGTGGCAGCACTGGATGACCATCTGAATGAACACGGGTATATCATTCCGGGGCTTGGCGATGCCGGAGACCGGTTATATGGAACCAAATAATCTCTAGAGAAGTAATATAGAATAAACGTAAAACAAGCATCTATTTTAGAAGAGAGGGTGGGGGTTATGTCCAAAATTAAAGTAATGACGATTTTCGGAGTGCGCCCCGAGGCGATCAAGATGGCGCCTCTGGTCCTGGAACTGAACAGGCATCCCGAGCACATCGAATCTGTTGTATGTGTGACCGCGCAGCACCGTGAGCTGCTGGATCAGGTGCTCGAGGTCTTTAAAATTACTCCTGACTACGATCTGGATGTGATGAAGGACCGCCAGACATTGAATGAAATCACCATTCGGGTGCTGGAAGGGCTTGAACCTGTACTGCGGGAGGCCAAACCTGATCTCGTGCTGGTGCATGGAGATACACTGACGACTTTCCTGGCCAGTTATGCCTCTTTCCTACAGCAAATTCAAGTAGGACATGTTGAGGCGGGACTTCGGACCTGGAATAAATTGTCCCCGTATCCTGAGGAAATGAACCGCCAGCTTACGGGAGTCCTCGCGGATCTGCACTTTGCTCCGACAGATTTGTCGGCAGGGAATTTGAGACACGAGAACAAAAAAGAGTCAAGCATTTATATCACAGGCAATACAGTAACCGATGTGTTTCAATATACCGTACAGCCGGACTACCGGCATCCTGTACTGGATTTTGCTTCAGGAAAAAGACTAATTTTAATGACGGCGCACCGCAGAGAATCTCAAGGCGAACCGCACCGTCATATTTTCCGTGCTGTCAAAAGAATCGCTGATGAATTTGAAGATGTAGCCATTGTTTATCCTGTGCATCCGAGTCCGGCAGTCAAGGAACCGGCACATGAGATACTGGGCGGACACCCGAGAATTAAGCTGATTGATCCGCTGGATGTCGTTGATCTGCATAATTTTTATCCGCATACCCACCTGATTTTGACCGACTCCGGCGGCCTGCAGGAGGAAGCTCCCTCCTTTGGAGTTCCTGTGCTTGTGCTGCGTGATACAACCGAGCGCCCGGAAGGGATCGAAGCCGGAACATTGGAGCTTGTGGGAACGGACGAGGAGAAGGTGTATCAACGGACACATGCTCTTTTGACCGATCAGAATCTGTATCAGTCGATGAGCCGGGCCGCCAACCCGTATGGAGACGGCAAAGCCTCCGAGAGAATTGTCAATGCGATTTTGCACCATTTTGGAGCCGTTGAAGAGCGTCCTGAGGAATTTCACAGAATGTTCACAACTAATAATTAAAGGCACAACGACTAATATACTAAAGTGAATAAAAACAGCATACAGTGAAACTGTACGGTTTATATGGTTTTGGTAGGCTTTGCTGTGATTATTTTCATGTTTTCAAGCACTTTTGAGCAATTTTCAATGAATTGACAAAGAGTCTGGATATTCAGTAAAATTAGTTGGGATTGTAGCCTATGAAGGAACAAAAGGACGAAGCCGGACTGGGACGGACCGCTTTAGTCATCGGAAGTGCAGGCACTTTGCTTGCCGCTTACATTATTATAGGTTTTTTTGCGGCAAGATGGCTGCAGAACCAGATGGACGGCCCCAAATCCTGGCTGGCCATCGGTACAATCACCGGGATGCTTCTCGGGATCGTTAACGTCGTCCTGCTAATCAAAAAATTTCTGGGGGAGCAAAATGGATAATATGACTCCCATGATCAATTCCGTTACAAGGATTACTCTCGTTGTGATGGCCGGATTGTTAATGGGATGGGCACTTCATCATGAGACCCGTACCGTGACACTGGGAATGACGCTTGGTTTGTTAGCGGGATTGGTCAACTTTCGTTATCTTGCCGCCAAAGTAAGGCGGGTAACAAAGTCGGCTGCAAACCACGA
The DNA here is from genome assembly GCF_051594305.1 of Paenibacillus sp. IHBB 3054. Lineage (NCBI taxonomy): Bacteria > Bacillati > Bacillota > Bacilli > Caryophanales > Paenibacillaceae > Paenibacillus > Paenibacillus sp. IHBB 3054. The sequence goes on from NZ_JBOFBG010000005.1 coordinate 107,725, forward strand.
GGGGAAGGCATTCAGCCTTGGTTTTCTTACACGGATCTGTTTTGCGATTCTGGTCACCATGTTTTCGGTCAAGATCGAGCATTTCTCGCTGGAGGCAACCATTGCCGGCCTGTTCATTCCCCAGCTTCTCTCTATTCCTGTGGGGATATATTTAGGTATTAGGAATAAGTTGTAGCCAGATTAAAGAGAAAGGGGGATGATACTATGCATGAAATGCCATTAATCTATTTCGGCGGAATACCGATTGATTTATCCGCTGTTCTGATGCTTTTAATCAGTTCGCTGGTAGTGTTCATATTGGTAATGATGTCTGTCCGCAACCTGTCCGTTGAGAATCCGTCCAAACTTCAGAACTTTATGGAGTGGGTGGTGGAATTTGTACAGGGAGTCATCAGCAGTGCCATGGACCTGAAGAAAGGGAAACCTTACATTTCACTGGGGTTGACGCTGATATTGTTTATCTTTGTCTCCAATCTCCTGGGTCTGCCGTTTTCCTTCATCACTGAAGCTGATAAACCGGTGTACATCTTCGGACATGTAATCGAAGCGACCAAAAACTTGGCGCATGGCGAGCATGCGGAGATCTTGTGGTATAAATCGCCGACTGCCGATATCAATGTCACCGCAGGGCTGGCGATCATCGTGTTTGTATTGATGAACTACCTCGGCGTTAAGCTGAATGGCAAACATTATTTCAAACACTACATTGAGCCGTTTCCAATTTTCTTGCCGCTGAACATTATTGAGAACCTGTCAAAGCCGGTGGCGCTTGCCATCCGTCTATTTGCCAACATTTTTGCCGGTGAGGTTTTGATCACGGTTATTCTGAAGCTGGGATTCCTCGGTATTCCATTCTTGGCAGTCTGGCAAGGCTTCAGTATCTTTATAGGAGCGCTTCAGGCATTTATCTTTACGATTCTGACGATGGTGTACATCGCGCAGATGACGATCCACGAGGAAGAAGCACATTAATGAACTGCCGTGAGGAAAGCGGCAGCCGCCGGAACACTCTTCGCGGGAGATTTTTATATCATTAAACAAATACTAAATGATTCAAAATTAAAGGAGGATATTTACAAATGGAATTTTTGGCAGCAGCAATCGCGGTTGGTTTGGGCGCACTCGGTGCAGGTCTTGGTAACGGTATGATCGTCAGCAAAACGGTAGAATCCATCGCTCGTCAACCGGAAGCACGTAACGCACTGCAAACAACAATGTTTATCGGTGTAGGTATCGTCGAAGTAATTCCGTTGGCCGCAACAGTTATTGCATTCCTGATCATGTTTACTTAATAAACCGTTCTTACGGTTTGGCGGGGAGGGCAAGTGCCATCCGCGCCTTACTTTTGTATATGTCCGCACACCGCGGTAACGGAAAGGAGTGACCACAGTGACTATAGTTTGGACGAATATAGTTTTTTCAATTGCCGCATTTGTACTTCTCTACTTCCTGCTCAGCAAATTTGCATTCAGCAAATTATTCGCAGTTATGGAGAAACGCCGTGAACTGGTGATGCAGCAAATGGATGAAGCAGCTAAGACCAGAGAGCAGGCGGTCGCTTATGTAGAAGAACAGAAGCAGGCTCTGCAGCAGGCGCGTCAAGAGGCACAACAGATCATTCAACAATCCCAGGCCACAAGCAGCAACCAGGCAGACCGGCTTATGGATCAAGCTAAAGCTGAGGCTGCACGTCTTAAGGACGAGGCTGTCCGCGATATTTCCAATGAAAAGAACAAGGCTGTGGAAGCCCTGCGCAGCGAGCTTGGAACGGCTTCGGTCCGCATTGCTTCCAAGCTGCTTGAAAAAGAAGTCAAGGCTGACGGCGAGCAGGAACAGCTTGTCGATCAATACCTCAAAGAGGTAGGAGGCCGCTCATGAGCCGCGATACGGTAGTTGCTGGGCGCTACGCCAGAGCATTGTACGGTGCAGCGGTGGAGAAAGGCATTACGCTTGAAGTGGAAGAACAGCTGAAGACAGTGGTCGAGGTGCTGCATCTTGATCAAGAGGTGAAACGGTTCATTCATGCACCGCGCATCTCCAAGTCCGATAAGCTGAAGGTGCTTCGCACAGCATTTCAGGATAAGCTCTCTCCAACGGTGATGAACATGGTGGAATTGCTGGTTGAGCGGGGCAGAACCGATATTTTTGCTGAGCTGCTGGAAACATACATCAAAATTGAAGGAGACGCCCTCGGTATCGGCGATGCTACTGTGTACTCTGCTTATGCGCTTAGTCAAGAAGAGCAGGATACTGTGGCCGCAGAATTCAGCGAGCTTACTAAACGCAAGATTCGTGTTACGAATCTCGTGGATAAGAGCCTGCTGGGCGGACTTAAGGTCGTAATCGGCGATACGCTGTATGACGGCAGTTTGTCCGGCAAACTGGAGCGTCTCGAGAAATCTTTTAACGATAAGCATAGAAGATAGGGGTGAGGATATTGGGCATCAGACCTGAAGAGATCAGCACTTTGATCAAAAGTCAAATTGAGCAATATAAAGCCGATATCGAAGTGGCCGAAATTGGCACCGTCATTCAAGTCGGAGATGGTATCGCCCGTGTCTACGGTCTGGAAAACGCAATGGCAGGCGAGTTGCTGGAGTTCTCCAACGGAGTAGTGGGCATGGCGCTCAATCTGGAAGAAAGCAACGTCGGTGTTGTTATTCTGGGTGAGTATACGGCGATTCGTGAAGGCGATCAAGTTAAACGTACGGGACAAATTATGCAGGTACCGGTGGGCGAAGCCCTGCTGGGCCGTGTAGTGAATGCCCTCGGCCAGCCGCTGGACGGCAAAGGTCCGATTGATACGACAGAATTCCGTCCGGTAGAGAACAATGCACCGGGTGTTATCGACCGTAAATCGGTTCATGAGCCGATGCAGACCGGTCTTAAAGCGATTGACGCGATGGTGCCGATTGGCCGCGGACAACGCGAGCTTATCATTGGTGACCGTCAAACCGGTAAAACAGCTATCGCAATTGATGCGATCATCAACCAAAAGGGCAACGGCATGAAATGTATCTATGTTGCCATTGGTCAAAAACAATCCACAGTGGCGCAGGTTGTAGAAACACTCCGCCGCCATGGTGCTTTGGAGTATACAATTATTGTAACCGCGTCGGCCTCCGAGCCGTCCCCACTGCTGTATATCGCTCCATACGCAGGTTGTGCAATGGGCGAGTACTTCATGTACAAAGGCGAGCATGTCCTTGTCATTTATGATGACCTTTCGAAGCAAGCCTCCGCTTACCGCGAATTGTCCCTGCTGCTCCGTCGTCCACCAGGCCGCGAAGCATTCCCGGGTGACGTTTTCTATCTGCACTCCCGTCTTTTGGAACGTGCGGCTAAGCTCAGCGATGAGCTGGGTGGTGGTTCATTAACCGCACTGCCTTTCATTGAAACCCAAGCCTCTGACGTTTCGGCCTACATTCCTACGAATGTAATTTCGATTACAGACGGCCAAATCTTCCTTGAATCCGACCTATTCAACTCCGGTCAGCGTCCGGCGATCAACGTCGGTATCTCTGTATCCCGTGTAGGGGGATCAGCGCAGATCAAAGCTATGAAGAAGGTTGCTGGCTCACTCCGTCTGGATCTGGCCCAATACCGCGAACTTCAGGCATTCTCCCAGTTTGGTTCCGATCTCGATAAGTCTACGCAAGCCCGTCTGAACCGCGGTGCCCGTATGATGGAGATTCTGAAACAGGGCGTAAACCAGCCGTTGTCTGTTGAGCATCAGGTGCTCAGCTTGTATACCGCTGTTAAAGGCCACCTGGATGATATTCCTGTCAAAGACGTAAAACGCTTCGAGAAGGAATTCCTGGCGTTCATCGACAGCAGCGCTGCCGGCATTATTAAATCCATCACTGATACAAAGGATTTGACGGCAGACAACGAGACAGCACTGAAAGAAGCGATCGAGAAGTTCAAAAGAGGCTTCGCGACCAGCTAATCGCAAATAACTGTCTACCCATGCTTTGAAACGGGCTTTGGCTCTGCCAAAGCTCTGATATATGCTTACGAAGTTAACTTTGACTTCTTCAAAGCTCAGTTTATGCTTACGAGGTCAGCTTTGACTTCGTCAAAGCTTTAAGGTGGTGAAATCATGGCAAGAAGTATGCGTGATATTAAACGTCAAATCAAGAGCGTTCAAAACACCAGACAGATCACTAAAGCAATGGAGATGGTAGCCGCCTCCAAGCTGCGCAAAGCGCAGGAGAAAGCGGAAGCTGCCCGTCCGTACTCACAGAAGCTGAAAGAGGTCGTATCGAGTATTGCTGCCGGTACACAGGACTTGCAGCATCCGATGCTGGTCAGCCGTCCCGTGAAGAAGACCGCCTATATTATTGTTACTTCCGATAGAGGTCTCGCGGGTGGATACAATGCCAATATCCTGCGTAAAGTGACGATGCTTCTGGCAGAGCGGCATAATTCCAAGGACGAATATGCGCTCTTCGTCATCGGCCGTAAGGGCCGTGATTTCTTGCGGCGCCGTGAATACCCGATTGTAGAGGAAGTTACCGAGCTGTCCGATACACCGAAATTCTCTGATATTAAGTCAATCGCCTACTCGGCGGTTCAGCAGTTTGAGACAGGTGTATATGATGAGCTTTATATCTGCTATAACCGGTTTCTGAATGCCATCAGCCAAGTGCCAACCGTTGACCGTCTGCTCCCAATGGATGCAGTGGCTGAGGGGCACACAGGCGCAAGTGCAGCCTATGAATACGAACCTTCACCGGAAGGCGTACTGCAAGTGCTGCTTCCAAAATATGCCGAAACTTTGATTTATAGCGCAATTCTGGACGGTAAAGCCAGTGAGCTGGGTGCGAAGATGACAGCGATGGGCAGTGCCACTAAGAACGCGTCGAAAATGATCGGAGACCTTAGACTTACGTACAACCGTGCCCGTCAGGCGGCGATTACGCAGGAAATTACTGAGATCGTTGCCGGAGCAAATGCGCAGTCTTGATCTATAAGAAACGGGTGCCGTAGAGCGATACAACGTACCGCTCGCTTCAGGGGCATAGACTCCTGAAGACAGCACTGCCGTTTCTTCTCAATGTAACAGCTTTCGAGGAGGGAAATGAAGATGAACAAAGGACGCGTTGTAAGCATTATGGGTCCGGTTGTTGATATTGAATTCGAACGCGGCCAGTTGCCCGAGATTTTCAACGCTATCAAGATTGAAACCAGCTTGGAGAACGGCCGCATTATTGATCTGACGCTTGAAGTTTCCAATCACCTGGGTGACAATCTGGTCCGTTGTATCGCCATGTCGTCCACGGATGGTCTGGTTCGCGGATTGGACGCGATTGACCAGGGTGGACCGATTTCGGTTCCCGTTGGCGCAGCTACACTCGGCCGGGTATTTAATGTACTTGGCAACCCTATTGATAACGGTGCTGAGGTTGTCGCAGAGAAGAATCCGATTCACCGTCTTGCCCCGACTTATGATGAACTGTCGACCCAAGCGGAAATTCTGGAAACCGGGATCAAGGTTATCGACCTGCTGGCCCCATACGCCAAAGGCGGTAAAATCGGCCTCTTCGGCGGTGCCGGTGTAGGTAAAACGGTAACCATCCAGGAACTGATCAACAACATCGCTCAAGAGCACGGCGGTATTTCTGTATTCGCCGGTGTTGGTGAACGGACCCGTGAAGGTAATGACCTTTATCATGAAATGACCGACTCCGGCGTTATCAAGAAGACGGCCATGGTGTTTGGACAAATGAATGAGCCGCCGGGCGCACGTCTTCGTGTAGCCTTGACCGGTCTGACCATGGCGGAATATTTCCGTGATGTGGAAGGCCGCGATACGCTGCTCTTTATCGATAATATATTCCGCTTTACCCAAGCAGGTTCCGAAGTATCAGCCCTGCTCGGCCGTATGCCTTCAGCGGTAGGTTACCAGCCAACGCTGGCAACAGAAATGGGCCAATTGCAGGAGCGCATCACTTCCACCAAAAAAGGCTCCGTTACCTCCATTCAAGCGATCTACGTACCGGCGGACGATTACACTGACCCGGCTCCGGCAACGGCATTTGCCCACTTGGATGCAACGACCAACCTGGAGCGTAAAATCTCCGAGAAGGGGATTTTCCCTGCGGTAGATCCACTGGCTTCCAGTTCGCGTATGCTGGCTCCCGAAATTGTCGGCGAAGAGCATTACAACGTCGCACAAGGCGTTAAGCAACTGCTGCAGCGCTACACCGAGCTTCAGGACATCATCGCCATCCTGGGGATGGATGAGCTGAGTGAAGAAGACAAGGTTATTGTAGCCCGTGCCCGTAAAGTTGAACGCTTCCTGTCCCAGCCTTTCCATGTGGCAGAGCAGTTTACCGGCTTTAAAGGCAAATATGTGCCGATCAAAGAAACTGTGCGCAGTTTCAAAGAGATTCTGGAAGGCAAGCACGATGATCTTCCGGAGGCAGCTTTCCTGTTTGTAGGTACGATTGAAGAAGCGGTCGAAAAAGCGAAATCCATGTAATTCTGAGCTTTAGATCATGCTTTCGATGCGAGCTTTACTGGGTAAAGCTTTGAGGAGGAATGGAAGTGAATACCTTTTTGTTGGAAATTGTCACGCCGGAGCGTCTTGTCTACTCCAAACAGGTTAACAGCCTGACTGTACGGGGAGTCAATGGCGAGCTGGGCATTTTGCCGGGACACATTCCGCTTGTGACTCCACTTCAGGTTGCTCCGCTCACTGTAAAATCGGACGGTGTTTCCGTCACTATCGCCGTTCATGGCGGGTTCGTAGAAGTGCATAAAGACAAGGTGACAGTTCTGGCTGAAAGTGCCGAGCTGCCTAAGGATATCGATGTTGAACGCGCCGAAGCGGCTAAAGAACGGGCACAACGCCGTCTTCAGACCCGCAGCAAACAGGATGAGATTGATCACCGCCGTGCGGAGCTGGCGCTGCAACGCGCCGTTACACGGATTAAAGTGTCCACCGGAAAAGGACAACAGTAGCACGAAATGCAGTCAAGCCTATAGCTTGGCTGCATTTTTTTTGGAATAAAAAACCTGTAAAAAATGAACATATTGTCATGAACCTGGGGCTTAATGGGCGAAATGTTTAAAAATTCGTAAAAGTACTGGATTCTTTTCATCTGCGCAAGTATGATATAAGAGTCGATTTCCAAGTAACATTCACACGGGAGGTAACATGGAACAAATGATCTACGATGATTTATCCAGCGCGATCGGTACCAGCGGTTTGGTTTCAATGATCGTTTCTTTGCTCTGTGTCGTATTATCTTGGTGGGCACTTCAGAACCTTAAGCTCGATTTGGTCATAAGATATCCCAAGAGCCCTCAAGGAAGACTGCTCCATCTGTTGCTGGCTATCGTCCTCGGTCATTTCGTGGCTGGGTTTCTGCTGGATTACCTGGGCTGGAGCGGGCTGCTCCGCAATGTGTTTTAATGCAAGTGAGTTTGGTTATATCTGTATAGGTCTATGGATGCGAAAAAGGTGTCGAATAATAAGGTTTTATTATGTCAACACTGAAGTTTAAGGAACGTGCCCGCACATCGGGCGCACAGACGGAATATCCGATATTTTAACAAATGAATCTTAAATTCAAAATTATTTCAGAAATATGGACGCGGAGGGAAACCGAAATGAGCAAATTTATCGTCCGCGGTGGCAACAGATTGACCGGGAGCGTGAAAGTAAGCGGCGCAAAAAATTCCGTACTACCGATCATAGCCGCCTCTCTATTGGCAGAAGAAGGAGTTAGCGTCATTGTGGACGCACCTCCGCTAGACGATGTAATGACTATCAGCAAAGTGCTGGAATCTCTGGGTGCAGGTGTTACATACCAGAACGATATCATCGAGGTTGATGCTAGAAGCATCACATCCTGTGAAGCGCCTTATGAATGGGTGCGGAAAATGCGGGCTTCTTTTTTGGTAATGGGCCCTTTATTGTCCCGTATGGGTCATACACGCATTTCTTTGCCCGGCGGCTGCGCCATCGGTACAAGGCCGATTGACCAGCATCTGAAGGGATTTGAAGCGCTTGGTGCCGAGATTAGCTTGGGCCAAGGCTACATTGAAGCGAAATCAAACGGTCGACTGCGTGGAGCCAAGGTGTATCTGGATGTGGCCAGCGTTGGCGCGACTGAAAATATAATGATGGCCGCAGCACTCGCCGAAGGCGTGACTGTGATTGAGAATGCCGCGAAAGAGCCGGAAATTGTCGATTTGGCTAACTACCTGAACGGGATGGGCGGCATTGTACGTGGAGCTGGGACCGGCGTCATTCGTATCGAGGGCGTAGAACGGCTTCATGGTGTAAAACATCATGTGATTCCTGACCGGATTGAAGCAGGTACCTACATGGCAGCTGCAGCGATCACAGGCGGGGATGTATATGTTGAAGGTGCGATTGCTGATCATCTCGGACCTGTAATTGCCAAGATGGAGGAAATGGGCGTTACGATCATTCCTGATGAGAATGGCGTGCGCGTCATCAGCGACAAGCCACTGAAGGCTGTTGATTTGAAGACATTGCCGTATCCGGGTTTCCCTACCGATATGCAGTCGCAAATGATGGCGCTGCTGCTTCGCTCCGTAGGTACCAGTGTCGTAACGGAGACCGTTTTCGAGAACCGGTTTATGCATGTGGATGAATTCCACAACATGAACGCCGAGATCAAGATTGAGGGCCGTTCAGCGATTGTGACCGGCAATGCTCAGCTTGTCGGCGCTAAAGTGTGCGCTACGGACCTGCGTGCAGGCGCTGCGCTTATTTTGGCGGGACTCGTTGCCGAAGGGACTACGGAAGTGAGTGGTACGCATCACATTGACCGCGGGTATGTGAATCTGGCCGAGAAGCTGTCGGGACTTGGTGCAGACATTTGGCGGATTTCCATGGAAGAGTCGGTTGTAGCGGCATCCAAAGAAGAAATCGCCAAACCGGAAGCTACCAAAAGCGAATCGTTCAAAAGCGATGAGCTGAAGCCGCGCTTTCAGATTCAGCCAACCTGGGTATAATCGTAAATAATATAAATGGAATAGGCTGCTCCGCATTTGCGGTGCGGCTTTTTTTTAATATAAAAATTTCTATGCTTCACGCTATAAATTATCCTTCTATTTCTCACTGAAACGGATACCGTCCTTTTGGGGACGGCAAAGCCGTTTCCACTTGTGCTGATTGAGAATTTTGCTAACTTCACGGCAATTTGATTCTCTCACTCTCAGAATAGCGTTCTAGCAGTTGTGGAAAACTCATATCTATAAGAATCACCGGTGACTTACGGAAGGAGCCATAGAGATGAAAGATTTCCACTACTTGCGGCGCAAATTCAAACGCCGTTACGCACGCACCCGGCGCGGAGGACCCCGTATCCAGCGGCTGGCCCCGGCCGCCTGGCTCGCAGCGCCGCTGCTGGCGGCGCTTCTGCTGCCGCTGGCGATTGTCCCGCTGCGCGGAGGCGGGCAGCCGGTGCCCAAGGCCGTGCCACAGGCCACGGAACGGCCTGTGCTGCCTGAGGCGGCTGCGGGGGAGGCCCCGCAGCCGGAAGTGCATGTCTATTTGTCGCAGAGCGGACAAATAGAGACCCTGCCGCTGGAGGAGTACGTCAGCGGCGTGCTGGCGGCCGAGATGCCGGTGGACTTTGAGCTCGAAGCGCTCAAAGCGCAGGCCGTGGCCGCCCGCACGTTCATTATGCGCCGCCTAGTGGCCGGCGACAGCAGTGGCGTGCCCGTTCCGGGCGCGGATGTGACCGATACGGTAAGCCATCAGGCTTACGTCTCGCAGGCAGCGCTGGAACGGGATTGGGTGCGCGGCGGCAAAAGCGCCGGGCTGGCCAAACTCCGCCGCGCGGTCCGCGAAACGCGCGGCGTCATTATGACCTATAAGGGGCAGCCGATCACCGCCTCCTTTTTCGCCTCCAGTGGAGGCTATACGGAAAATTCGGAAGACTACTGGAATGCTGCCGTGCCTTATTTGCGCAGTGTAGCCAGCCCCTGGGAGCAGGAGATTACACCGAATCTCGCGGCAACCTATACCTTTAGTATTTCAGAGCTGATAGGCAAGCTGGGGTTAAGCGGCAAGGCTTTACCTGCTTCCAAGGATCTTGCAGCTTCCGGAGGGGCGAAGCCGGTCTCCTCTTCCTCTGCTCAGATGCCTGTGAAAGTGCTGTCGCTGACGGCGGGACACCGGGTCAAGGAAATCTCGATTGGAGGAACCGTATTTACCGGACGGGAGGTGCGCGAGAAGCTGGGGCTGCGCTCCAGCCAGTTTACCTGGAAGCGAAAGGGCAGCGAGATTATAATCACAACTTACGGGAATGGACACGGAGTCGGCATGAGCCAGTGGGGGGCAAACGGCATGGCCAAGGAAGGCAGCACAGCGACGCAAATTCTCAAACACTATTACAGCGGTATCTCTTTTGTTCAAGTCTCAACTCTTCTGAAAAAATAACTTGAAAGATACGTATAAAAGCGAAGCGCCCGGTAACACTGGTTACTGAGGTGATAAACATATGAATGAACAAGAAAAAAACAAATCAACCCATGATGAATCTCTCAAAAACAAGCAGGGAGATTCAGGCGCTAAGCCTTCTTCATGGAACAGGCTGTTCTCCAAACGGTGGGTATTCCCGGCAGTCTACACGGCGGCAGCGGCTATTATACTAACCTTGGTGTGGGTCTATCAGGATGCCGGCCAGAAGCCGCTGAACTCCGACACCAACGCAGTCGTTTCACTGGATGCCGCTAAACCCAGCAAAGAAGCCGGTGCAGCAAACGACCCTGAGGCTTTGGAAGTTGTCGCTTCGGCAGAAACTCTGACCTGGCCTGTAGCCAGTCCCGGAGAAGTGGAAGTGGTAAAACCGTTCTATGATGAGAATGGGACGGAAGAGAATCATGTAGCGGCTATGGTGCAGTACAATGACACCTTCGTGCCGAATGTCGGAATCGACATCGCACGTGAGGACAACAAGACGTTTGATGTCAAGGCAGCGCTTAGCGGTGAAGTAACACGGGTTGAAGATGTTGCAGTGTTCGGCAAGGTTGTAGAGATTACCCATCCGAACAATCTGAAGACGGTATATCAAAGCCTCGGCGACACCAAAGTGAAGCAAGGCGATGAAGTGAAGCAAGGCGACACGCTGGCAACGGCCGGACGCAGTGAAATTGAGAAAAATCTTGGCAATCATGTGCACTTTGAAGTGTACGAGGATGGCAAGGTAGTCAATCCTTCGGATCTGCTGCCGCAGCGTTAAGCATAACTTTTAGACAGGAGGCGAATGCCTCCTGTTTTTTTGTTGCTGTTTTCCGCCGAAATGGGCCCTTCTTACGGTTGTCCAGGAAATAAAATGAGCCTTCCAGGGCTTGTCATCCCCTGAAAGCGCGAATATATAGGCCCGCCCCTCATATAATGTACCAAACTATCCACAGTTGGGAGGCGGGAGCGTGCACGATTACATCAAAGAACGTACGATCAAAATCGGACGCTGCATCGTGGAAACCAGGCATACAGTCCGGACCATTGCCAAGGAATTTGGCGTTTCAAAGAGCACGGTGCATAAGGACTTAACCGAGCGTTTGCCGGAGATCAACCCTGATTTGGCCGATCAGGTGAAGCACATTCTCGAATATCACAAATCAATCCGTCATTTGCGGGGGGGAGAAGCCACAAAAATTAAATATAAGAAAACGACCGGTAAAAAACGTGAGGTTGCCGTAGCCGCAAAGCCATGATATTTTCGGAATTTTAAGCAAAAATTCAGGTTTACTACATTGTGTATATCCCCTAAAGTATGGTATTTTTAAATGTGGTACTCACTAACTAATCTCATTTAAAATAACACTTTGGGGGCTCTTTCATTATGCTTAGCAAGGATATCGGAATCGATCTCGGTACGGCCAATGTGCTCATTCATGTTAAAGGGAGGGGAGTCGTTCTGGATGAACCCTCCGTGGTCACACTTGAAAGTGATACGAAGAAAGTCCTTGCGGTAGGTGAACAGGCGCGTCGCATGGTAGGGCGGACACCTGGCAACATTACAACCATTCGTCCTCTTAGGGATGGCGTTATTGCTGATTTTGCCGTTACGGAAATGATGTTGAAATATTTCATCGACCGCGTTGGCGGCCGTACCTGGTACGCTAAGCCCCGCATTTTGATCTGTGCCCCCACGAATATTACATCAGTTGAACAGAAATCGATCCGTGAAGCGGCGGAACGCAGCGGGGCCAAGGATGTTTATATGGAAGAAGAACCCAAGGCCGCGGCAATTGGAGCGGGTATGGATATTTATCAACCAAGCGGAAATATGGTCGTCGATATCGGCGGCGGAACGACGGATGTAGCTGTCCTGTCCATGGGCGACGTCGTTACCGCCTCCTCCATTAAAATTGCAGGGGACAAGTTCGACGATGCCATTTTAAGATATATCAAACAGAAATATAAACTGCTCATCGGTGAGCGCACGGCTGAGGATATTAAAGTCACCATCGGAACAGTCCGGCCGGGCGGCATGCAGGCAGAAATGGATATTCGCGGCCGGGATATGGTCAGCGGACTTCCACAAACACTGACGATTAACTCCGGTGAGGTTAAAGAAGCATTATGGGATCCGGTTTCCTCTATTGTCGCTGCGGCAAAATCAGTGCTCGAGCGTACACCGCCGGAGCTGTCGGCCGACATTATCGACCGCGGGGTTGTACTGACCGGCGGCGGCGCACTGCTTAACGGGCTGGACGAGCTGCTCTCGGAGCAGCTGCATGTTCCTGTCTGGGTAGCTGAAGATCCGATGCACTGTGTGGTCAAGGGAACGGGGATTATGTTGGATCATTTGGACAAGGTCGTTAAGAAAAAGTTCTAAGCTGCCGATAATAAAGGATAATAGCAGATTCAGGAAGGGGAATTGCCCTCATGATTAGAGGATTATATACGGCCGCTGCCGGGATGGTCACGCAGCAGCGCAGACATGATACGGCGACGCAAAATATTGCCAATTTGAATACAACGGGGTACAAGCAAGTCGATAGTGTCAGCCATGCCTTTCCCGATGTATTGATTTCAGCCATGAGTGGCGGCACCACGAAGCCGGTAGGCCGCCTCAACACAGGGGTTTTTGCAGAACAATCTGTTTCCCAATATTTGCAGGGCGATCTGATTGAAAGCGGAAAGTCGATTGACTTTGCCTTGTCTACTGACTTACAGGTTGCGGACCCTGCTACCGGAGACAACATAGCTTTTGACGGGTCGGGCAAATATGTAACTCCTGAAGGCGAGGTTATCTACCGGCCGCAGGCATTTTTTACAGTTCAAGATAACGAAGGCAATAATTTATATACACGCAACGGAAGCTTCAGCGTTAGCGCGACCGGACAGGTGATCAGCGCCGGAGGATTTAATGTTCTAGATGCTAACGGCAACCCGCTGGTCTTGACAGGCCCGCAGGATAATCTTAAAGTGGACGGGCAGGGCAATCTGATCAATACGGCTACAGGGCTTCCTTCCGGAACCAAAATTGGCGTCAGTGTAATCACGAGACCGCAGGAACTAGTGCGCGACGGTAACGGTGTCTTCCATGCCGATGATATTGAGGCTGCGGAAATCCGCTATGCTAACGCAGGAGATAACCTGCAGGTGCGCCAGGGATATTTGGAGAATTCCAATGTGGACCCTACCCAGGTAACGGTTGATATGAATGCTGCATACCGGGCGTATGAGGCGAACCAGAAAGTCATTCAATTCTACGACACCAGTCTGCAGAAGACCGTCAATGAAGTCGGTAGAGTATAGAGGGGGATTAATCCATGAACAATTCGTCAATCAGCGCTTCTGTCTCGATGTCCAGCCTTCAGCAGCGTCTGGATATTATCGCGGATAACGTTGCTAATATGAGTACCAATGGCTATAAGAGCAAAGAAGGTTCGTTTGAGGACGTTCTGACCCGTGTTCAGCAGCAGTCCAAAGACTACGATCAGCCCGGCCGCAGCATGCCGCTTGGCTTCAATATCGGCTTTGGGGTCCGTGTGCCTGGGGTCTCGACCAACTGGGAAGAGGGTCCGCTTCAAGAAACAGGGAATCCGACGGATCTGGCGCTGCAAGGTAACGGGTTATTCGGGGTTCAGGTGAATGGAGCTACCGCTTATACACGTCAAGGGGATTTTCATTTTACACCGGATGCCTCCAACCCCGATAATATGATGTTGGTAGATAATACAGGCAATCCTGTATTGAATACAGATGGCAACCCTTTAACAGTACCTGCGAATGTAAGTGCCGCTATTGATGAGAGCGGCCGTGTACTCACGAAGACCAGCGAGAATGCGCCTGCCCGGGTAGCGGGTACAATTATGATTGTAGAGCCGCTAAGCAAGAGTGCGATGCAGGCAGTCGACGGTAATTTTTACGTGCTTGCTGACGGAGTCACAGCGCAGCAGGCCTTCCTCCAAAGAGCACCGGGTGAAGCCTCTGCAGTAGGAGTGCGTTCCGGATATCTGGAACAGTCCAACGTTGACCTCAGCAAGGAAATAACGGAAATGATGCAGATTCAGCGCACCTATCAGCTTGTCTCACGGGCACTTTCCTCCAGTGACCAGATGCTTGGCCTGGCCAATTCTATGCGCGGGTAGGTGAAGGAATGAGTCGTCAGGACAATAGGAAACCGGAAGAAGATCAACGGCAGCCGGTGAAGAAGCGGAGAGTATCCACATGGGCCATTATCCAGTGGATTATGATTCCCTTGCTGCTTGTAGCTGCGCTTGCGAGTGGTCTTGTAGTCGGTTACGTCGTTCTAGGCAAAAAGGAATTCAGTGATGTGCTTCTGTGGAGTACCTGGAAGCATGTATATGATTTGGTGTTCGCACCTTAAATATGAGGTGTTTTAAAGCTCCCTGGTTGTCTAAGGGAGTTTTCTTTTTTATGCTGGAAAATGTATAATGATTGGGGACCAAGGAACGCCAAAAGGGCCCTCTCCGCCATGCTGCCGCGTGCGGTGGAGAAAGCCCCTTATCTTAACCTCCACTGCTGCAGGTGGTGAAGGATAATTATAGTTTTTACCGAAGCCGCCAATATTTATGCAGACTTTGTAAAAGAATAAAACCAAAGTACTGCCCAGCGGATTGTTTAAATACGCGGTTACATCCGAAAGGAGCTTTGCGACAATGCTGGATATCAATCAAATTCAAGAAATAATACCCCATCGGCCTCCATTTCTGCTGGTGGACAAAATTACAGAAATAGAAATGGGCAAACGGGCTGTCGGCATCAAAAATGTGACGGTAAATGAACCGTTCTTCACCGGTCACTTTCCGGGTTATCCGGTAATGCCCGGCGTTCTGATTACAGAAGCTCTTGCACAGGTAGGCGCCGTAGCTATTCTGGGACTTGAAGCCAACCGGGGCAAGATCGGTTTTCTGGCCGGACTGGACGGTTTCCGTTTTCGTGGCCAGGTAGTACCGGGAGATACGCTAACGCTTGAGGTGGAGATTACCCGGCTTAAAGGGAGCATTGGAAAAGGCCAAGCCACCGCGAAGGTGGAGGGCAAGATTGTAGCCTCTGGCGAAATTATGTTCGCGCTCAGCTAGCACCTGTTATACAATCATATATCATAATATGGATAAGGAGAGATTCATATGACTGAATTAAGCCCGAAAGCGCTAGAAACATTGACACGTTGGCTGCAGGACCCTTCTGTGGATGAGAACACGAAGGCAGAACTGAACCTTCTTGCGAATGAAAAACAGGAACTGGAAGAACGCTTTTATAGAGATTTGGAGTTTGGTACAGGCGGATTGCGCGGGGTTATCGGCGCAGGCAGCAACCGGATCAACCGATATACAGTAGGCCGGGCCACTCAAGGTTTCGCTAATTATATACTGGAGCAGCATACTGGAGAATGCAGACCTTCCGTAGTCATCGCGCATGACTCCCGACGCTTCTCACCCGAATTTACGCTGGAGGCTGCGCTTGTGCTGGCCGGAAACGGCATTGAGGCACATTTGTTTCCATCCCTGCGTTCGACGCCGCAGCTTTCCTTTACTGTCCGTCATTTGAAGGCGTCAGGTGGCGTTGTTATCACGGCAAGCCATAACCCGCCGGAATACAACGGCTATAAAGTTTATAATGCCGAAGGTGGACAGCTGGTACCGGACGAGGCGGAGAAAGTCATTTCCTACATATTGGAGGTTGATTCCTTCAATGGCGTAAAGCGGATTTCCCGTGAAGATGCAGAAAGTCAAGGCTTGCTGCATTGGCTGGGAGAGAAAGAAGATGAAGCTTTTACAGATACAGTAGCTGCTGTGAGTGTTGCCCGTGAAGAGATCACTTCTACTCTCGGCAAAGATTTCAAGATTGTGTACACTCCGCTGCATGGAACGGGCAATTTGCCGGTCCGTAGTGTGCTGAAGAAGATCGGCTTTACGCAGGTCCATGTGGTGCCGGAGCAGGAGCAGCCGGATTCTGAGTTCTCGACGGTGAAATCACCGAATCCCGAGGAGCGGGAAGCCTTTACCCTGGCTATAAAACTTGGAGAAGAATTGAACGCCGACCTGCTGATCGGTACCGACCCTGATGCAGACCGGATGGGGGCCGTCGTACGGGACAATGAAGGGAACTTCGTTGTTTTATCTGGTAACCAGTCCGGGGCCCTGATGATCCATTACTACCTGAGCCGTTTGCAGGAACAAGGCAAGCTGCCGAAGAACGGTGCTGTTGTCAAGACCATCGTGACGAGTGAAATGGGCGCGGCGGTTGCCGAGCATTATGGTGCTACTGTATTTAATACGCTGACTGGCTTCAAATATATCGGGGAGAAAATGACCCAGTTCGAACAGTCCGGGGAGTACACGTACCTCTTCGGTTACGAAGAGAGCTATGGTTACCTTGCCGGCAATTATGCCCGGGACAAGGATGCCGTTCTGGCTTCCATGCTGATTGCAGAAGCTGGGGCATACTACAAAGCACAAGGCAAGACGCTTTATGATGTGCTTCAGGAGCTGTACAGCAAGTTTGGCTTCTTCCTGGAAAGCCTGGAATCACGCACGCTGAAGGGTAAAGACGGTGTGGCCCAGATTCAGGCAATCATGAATGACTGGCGCAGCAATCCCCCGCAGGAAATCGCGGGTGCTTCTGTAAGCGAGGTTCTGGATTACACTCTGGGGCTGAATGGCCTGCCTAAGGAAAATGTGCTGAAGTATCTGTTATCCGACGGCTCATGGTTCTGCCTGCGGCCTTCCGGCACAGAGCCGAAGATCAAGGTGTACTTTGCGGTTCGCGGTGAATCGCTCCAGAATGCCAAGGATAAGGTTGCTGCACTTACGCAGCAGGTTATGGCCCGCGTTGACGGGAAATAATACGAGATAGCTAACTTCCCGCAGAAACGGATACTGCTCCTAACCGGATGCACATCCGTTTCTGCTTGAGTTTAGAGCGATTTTAATTAATATGTAGCTTGGCAGTGAAGACTGTTTTATAAACGGTACTAGGCTTCAAAGTGAAAGAGGAGGTACTTTTGGTGCAGCAGAAATGGCAACGATGGAATATAGCTTCGCGAAAGTGGTTGTGGATTATCGTAATAATTGGTGTCTTGGCTGCGCTCCCGGTTGTTTATGACCGGCTGCAGACGGAGAAATCATCCAAAACGGTTGAATTTGTATTTGATTACCGCGATCTGGTTGAAGTGGCCAGCTACCGCTCTAATCCGAAGGATTATATTTCCGACCAGCTTGACCGTTTAAAGGATGCCG
The DNA here is from genome assembly GCF_051594305.1 of Paenibacillus sp. IHBB 3054. Taxonomy (NCBI): domain Bacteria; kingdom Bacillati; phylum Bacillota; class Bacilli; order Caryophanales; family Paenibacillaceae; genus Paenibacillus; species Paenibacillus sp. IHBB 3054. Next base: position 125,437 of record NZ_JBOFBG010000005.1, read on the forward strand.
GCGTTCAGAGCATGGCAATTTATGAAAGTACGCTTGAGGATTACCGTAAGGCCCGCCGTTTGATGTTATGGGGAGCGGCTGATATCGCTAATCTTACCGACACTGTGATTCCGGAGAATGAGAACTATACATATGTCCTCTTTACGAGCGCAGATAATAGTGATGCACTCTCGTCGATGATACGTGAAGCGTTCAGCGGTCTTGACATTGGAACAGAGGACTGGAGTTTCCGCGGACAGCAGGGTCTGATCATCAAGACTCCGATTGAAGATGCTACAATGAAACCGCTACAGCCGGATCCGATGACGCTGGACATGCTGCATGGCAAAGGGTTCAACATTGTCCCCCGTCTAGTGGACTCCTTAAAGTATAACCAGGAAGCAGTACAGAAACTGCTGGACCGCTATGAGGAACTCGGGGTCAAGCGGATTCTTTTCGAAGGCGAGTCGGTCAAGGGATATAATGATGACGCTGACTTAAAGAGTTTAGACGCCTTTGGAAAACTTATGAAGGAACGCGGAATGGGGATTGCTGCAATTGAGAATATTAAGGCCCAGCAAAAAGGTTTTAATAAACTCGCCTATGAGCTCGACTATAACGTCGCACGGTTGTATTCTCTCAGTGAAAAAGATTCCGGCTTGTCACCGGAAATCATTGCTGACCGTTTCGCGCTTGCAACCAAAGACCGTAATATCCGGATGATTTATCTCAATACGATTCCGGCAAGAAACACCGCTAAAGCTCAGGTGACCGACACGTTGGATAACCTCATAACAAGTCTAAGCGATCCCGGGGGTGCTGTAGATAAAATTGAGGATAACGGTTTTACCCTGGGACAAGCTACGGCTTTTGAAGTCGTAGACTCCTCCTATCAGCGGTATTTCAAGCTTGGGGCTGTGATTGGTGCGGTATCCATGGTTGCTTTGCTTGTCTCTTTTTTCATTCCATGGCTCACACTTCCTGCCTGGGTACTGGGATTGCTGGGAAGTGCCGGACTGCTTGTAGTAAAGCCTCAGCTTTTTGAACAGGCGTTGGCACTTGCGGTAGCTATCAGCGCCCCGACTGTGGCGACAGTAATGGCGATCCGCAAAATTAATGAACAGGGACCGCCGCTTCGAACCAATAAACTAACCTATACGGTCATGAGTCCCAAGCGGCGTTTGGTGCACAGTCTTGTACTTTATGTGAAGACAGCACTGATCTCGCTTAGTGCCGTACCGTTTGTAATTGCACTTCTGAACAACATTACGTACAGCCTTGTGCTCAATCAGTTCCGTGGTGTCAGCCTGCTGCACTTGGCGCCGATTGCCTTGACTGCGCTGTATGTACTTCTGTACCGTGGTGAATTCACTTTTAACAAGACAGGCCAGCTGCTGCGTACTCCCATTACACTCATAATGGTTATCGCTGCCGGCGTTCTGGCGATCATGGGCTGGTATTACTTAACCCGGACCGGCAACAGCGGCAGTGTAAGTCCATTGGAGATGACTCTCCGGACCTTCCTGGAGAATACAGTTAATATCCGGCCGCGCAATAAAGAATTCCTGCTGGCACATCCGCTGTTCATTTTAGGTGCTTTCATGGCCTATAAATACCGGAATGCTGCGTTTATTATGATTATTGCGGTTATCGGCCAGCTTTCGATGGTGGATACCTTTGCCCATATCCATTCTCCTGTGTTGATCTCCCTGATCCGCGGATTGCTTGGGCTGGGAATTGGTCTGATTATCGGGCTCATCGCTGTTGGCGTATGGCAGATTGCAGAAGGGTGTTGGAAACGATGGTCGCCGCTGCTCAAAAAATAATCCTCTCTGGCTATTATGGTTTCCGCAACAGCGGGGATGAGGCAGTGCTGCAGTCCATTCTAGATGCGCTGCAGAAGCATTCACAAGCTGCCGGCATACCGGTTGAACCTGTTGTATTATCCATTGATCCGGAGTGGACAACGGCCACTTATGGTGTGAAAGCTGTCCACCGGATGAAGCTGGGTGAGGTACGCCAGGCCATTTACGAGAGTTCAGGTCTCATCAGCGGCGGCGGAAGCCTGCTGCAGGATGTGACGGGCAGCAAGAGTATTCCCTATTACCTTGGGATTATTAAGCTGGCTCAATGGATGAGAAAGCCGACATTTATTTATGCCCAGGGCATCGGTCCGGTAAACCGGAAGCTGTTCCATCCGTTGATCAAATCCGTTTTCCGTAAATGCAGCTATGTGTCTGTGCGGGATGAGCAATCTCGCCAGCTGCTGCAGACTATGGGTCTTGACCGGAAACTTGTTGAGGTTGTTCCTGATCCTGTGATGGGACTCTCTCTTCCAGAGGGTTCCCAACCCTTAGAGGAGATTACCGCCGACACTGCATTGAAGACCGTCGGGATATCGGTCCGTTACTGGGAGCAGTCCCGTAAGGAATTGGATGCCATTGCGCAAGGCCTGCTAAAAGCCTGTGGGCAAGTTCCGCTGCATCTGCGTTTCCTGCCTTTCCATCATCCCTCAGATAATGAGGCTTCGCGTTATGTGATGCAGAAACTGGAGGAAGGTATTGCACGTCAGGGCGGCAGGATCAGCATCTGTGAAGATGCGCTCCATCCCCGGCAGATGTTGCGCGAGGTAGGAGAATGCGATATGCTGATCGGGATGCGGCTGCACAGTCTCATCTATGCTGCCGGAAGGCGTGTGCCGCTGATGGGGATCTCCTATGATCCTAAGATTGATCATTTTCTTGAGCGGGTCGACTGTCGTCCCATCGGTTCTACGACTTCGCTGGACGGCGGAGAAGTTGCCGCTGAAGTCCTTCATCTTCTGGAAGCAGGAGATGATTGGAAACGTAAGCGTGAGCCGCTAATTGCTGCCTTAGTAGAAGAAGCCGAGGCTCCTGCCCGGCAAATTGTTGAATATTTCCACCGCAAAGGATGATTGATAGTGAAAGCAGAAAGTCCGGTACCTACAGTTCCAATTTTTGGCATCAGGGTGTCTAAAATCGATATGAAAGCCACAGTCGCTTATTTGACAGAAGCTGTCCGCAACCGTGAACCGCATCAGGTAATTACTGCTAATCCGATCATGGTTATGACCGCGCTGGAGAATCCCGCTTACATGGAGATCATGAAATCGGCGGAGCTGGTGGTGCCTGATGGGACAGGCGTCGTATGGGCTGCGGAATATTGTCGTGAACCCGTGGCGGAGCGTGTGGCCGGATTTGATCTTTTACATGAATTGCTGCGCCAAGGCGAAAGATATACCTGGAAGGTCTATCTGCTGGGCTCTACCCCGGAAGTGATTCACGAGACGTCTTCCCGGTTACAAACTCAGTATCCCGGGATCGTAATCTCGGGATATCATGATGGTTTTTTTGGACCCGACGACGACGAAAAGATTATTTCTGGAATTCTGGAGGCTCAGCCGGATCTGCTCTTTGTTGCCAGAGGCGCTGACAGCCAGGAACCTTGGATCGCCAAGTACAAATCCAGACTGAACATTCCGGTGATGATGGGGGTCGGAGGGAGCTTTGATGTGATCTCGGGCAAGACCAAACGGGCTCCCATAGCCTTCCAGAAACTTAGAGCGGAATGGTTATATCGTCTTCTTAAAGAACCGACACGCTATAAAAGAATGCTTGCGCTGCCGAAATTCGCAGTAAAAGTGATGCGTGAGAAAGATAAAGTGACAAAAGCTCAGTAAAATGCGGGTATTCACCGTGAAAATAAGAATAGCAGCCCAAAAACGGAATTGGAATTTGTATTTAGTTCAGCGTATAATTCAATGCGGTAGAGAAATGGGGGTCGACTGATCAAATGTTAATCATATACATCGCCGGATTTATTGTGTGCATGGGACTCGCCTTACTCTTGACGCCGCTGGTGAAGAAATTCGCTATTAAGATTGGCGCTACAGATGTGCCGAATGCCCGTAAAGTGCATACGAAGATTATGCCCCGCCTTGGCGGACTTGGTATTTTTCTGGCGTTTGTGTTGGGCCTGCTTGCCGTATTGCCAATTATTCCTTATGACTTCACTCCGCGGGAGGTAAGCTTCATCAAAGCGCTGCTGTGTGGTGGCGGAATGATTGTTCTGATCGGCGGTTTGGATGACCGGTTCGAACTTTCGGCAAAGGTGAAGCTGCTGGGCCAGATTGCGGCTGCCTGCATAGTAGTCTTCGGTTTTGGTATTACTGTTGATTTCGTAAATATTCCTTTTCATAATACGTATTCTTCGCTGGAAAGCTGGATTGCTATTCCACTGACTATTTTCTGGATTGTGGGTGTCACGAATGCCGTTAACTTGATTGACGGGTTGGACGGGCTTGCTGCCGGGGTATCCGGTATCGCAATTGCCACCATTGCAGTGATGGCCTTCTTGATGGGAAATACAATGGTTGCACTCCTGTGCCTCTTGCTGCTGGGCAGCATCATAGGATTTCTGTTCTTTAATTTTCACCCCGCCAAAATTTTTATGGGTGATACAGGTTCACTGTTCTTAGGTTTTTGCTTGGCTCTGCTTGCACTTCTTGGGTTTAAGCAAATTGCCGTCGTTTCTTTTATTACACCGCTCCTCATTATAGGGGTGCCTTTGTCTGATACATTCTTTGCTATCGTACGCCGCAAGCTGCAGAAGAAACCAATATTCGCACCGGATAAAGGCCACCTGCATCATTGCCTGCGCGAACTGGGGTTCAGCCACCGTCAAACGGTACTGATCATTTATGGAATTGCTACATTTTTCGGTGTATTGGCTGTTATCCAGACCTCTGCCTCACTTTACGAAGCAAACTGGGTTACTTTTGTAGTCATTTGCGTAATGCTGTTCTTCCTGCAAATTGGTGCGGAGATTACCGGTGTCATCAGTAAGACCAAACGTCCTGTGATTGACTTTTTCCTGAGAATGCGAATGAAGGTTAGTCAGGAACGAGGCTCGAAGCTGTAGGGTTTGTTTATAGATTTGTAGTGCTATTATATATTTTTTTTGAAAAGCTCATCCTGATGAAGGGTGGGCTTTTTGCATTTTAGAGGGTGTTTATTGAAGGAATATGTTGAAGCACGAATGATAAGTGTATAGAAAATTCAAGGAATTCCTTCAAATTATCTTCTCTAGGACCGATAAAATAATTAATATCATCAAAAGGGAGAGATTAATGACATGCAGCGCATGAGAAAGCCATTTGTATGGACGCTTCTGTTCGCCTTAATTGTATCTTTAATTCCAACTGGACTTATGAATACTGCAGTGGCTGCAGATACGCTTAAGCCTACCAGTTATTTTACGCCAGATAATACGAAATTGAGAAACACTGTTGATCTGACATTACTGCCTCCAATAGAAAAACAAATCTCAAGAACCAATGTATTGCAAGTAACGGATGCTAATTTACCAGTTACAGGAACGTTTACGAAAGTTACGAGTTCTACTCTGGGGGCCAATGTACAACGTTTGAACTGGGATGATGGGAAATGGGTAGAAGATGCTACACATGTAACGCCAGGTGTTGTTCAGTTGGATATTGACAGCCCTGACAACCGCTTTAGCGCAAATCTGACATTGTTTCCAGGCATGAACAAGATTACTCTTACGGGGTCACAGGGAAGCAATGACCGTTCTGAGGCTTTTTATGTACTATTTGATCAGGTTCCTTATGTCGAGAGACTTCAAGTTCTGGGTGGCTCAGAGAAGCTTAATTTGAACGAAGGAGCACAATTAGTCGTAGCCACCAAAGAAATTACACTTGAAGGTAAAGCGTTAAATGCAACAAAGGTTACTGCTGCCATTAATAATGAAAGTGCATCAAACACCTCTTTACTGCAGGATGGAACGTTCTTCTCGCAGCGTATGGCGCTTAATCCGGGTGTCAATAATCTGAAATTAGTCGTGCAGAATGGCTCAGATACGTTGAGCTTTGAATATACGCTTTTTTATTATGATGAGAAGAATCCTATAGTTAAAATGTATTTGGTTGATTCGCACAATCAGGGTCAGGACCTGCTGGGTGGTCAGCCGGTGATGACAGAAGGTTCAGATACTGCAAAATTAATGGTTCAAATGATGATTGAGGATACTGCGGGAGTCCCTTTTGCGGGTTCGGCAGTAGTGAAAATGAATGGAGCAGTATCAACGCCTACCTATGGGAGCGGTATAACATTGGACAGCGCTGGTCTTATCGCATTGAACGCGGGAGATGAGGTTTTGGTACCCTCTCCTATCAAGAATGCACCGTCCTATCGGCTGGTTTCTTTTGAGATGCCGCTGGCCCTAAACAAAGACAATGCAACGCCAGCGAACAGATTAGAGACGCAAACACATAATCTTTCGGTAGCTTACGGAACTAAAACTATAAATCGTTCTTTTGATTTTCAGTATATGAAAGATAGAATCGTAATCACGGATATGAAATATCTTGCAGGATACGATGGAACTGGCGTTATTCCACCCGGGATAGCTCTGAATGGGGCTAAGGTGGATGCCAGTGAGTTCTATATCTCGGTTAAAACAAATGCAGCAGTGACTAGCCCGGCGAAACTGATTGCGAAATATTTACCGATTTCCACTGCAGGTCTGACACCGGAGTTGGTAACTTCTGTTTCAGATACACAGCATATCTTTAAAATAAAGGATTTCCAAAACGGGAACCAGACCGTTAGATTTAACATTGAGGGTTCCTCTGCATATAAGGATGTTAATATTTCCTTTGCCTCTAAAAGCTATATTTATGTATCCAACCTTACAGATGGACAGACTATTGTTATTGATTCCGAGGCTGGCAAGAGCCTTGCTATTAAGGGGCAATATATTGATTTCAATTCAAACTCCGATTACTTCGTGGCTGAAATGTATGTGAATGGAACAAAAGAAAGATCAACCGGCTTAGATAAAACTTGGTTTAAAAGCGCCGCAGGTGGATTTGAAGTTAATTTAGCGATTAATGCGACCACGGGTCCATTAGTGTTTGGAGAGAATAAAATTGTCTTTACAGGCACAGGTACGGATGAAAAGGGGCAAACCCGGGAAGTCCGCAAGGAACTGCGCATTTACATTCTCGATGAGAACGTATCAACCATAAGTAAGTTTCAACCCGCGGTGGGTACTGCTAGAAGTACGTTTCCTGATCGGGAGTTTGGACCAACGGATGAACTGCTGACCAAACTATTTAACTTAACTCCTGATTTTATATACAAAGATAATCAGTATACTACCAGCTTGAAGACTTATGATCTGGTACTTAGAGGAAGCGGTGCGGTAAAACTCAATTTGAATATGGGAACAAAAAATATCCTGTCACTTGATATTCCTGCCATTCCCAATCCACCGATTACTCCCAGCCCGAGTTTTGCAGATAAACGCTATACCACCAGTTTTGCTGGGAGTCAAAAAGATTTTGTAATGCGGATTCAGGATCTTGTGAATGATACGCCAGGAACGTATATTTACACTCTTGAGCTGATAAATAGTACAGGAGCCAAAACCAGTCAGAAACTGGAGATTGTTAGAGAAGTAAGTGCGTATCGTATTCTCTCTCCTCAGCCTTCTGTAGGTACTCAATATGTTGTTAATAAAAACTTTGTTCATTTTGATATTGAAGCTGAAGGGGCTACAGATGTCATCATAGACAAAGAAAAAGCAGTCAAACGTACGGATTTGGGGCCAGGGAGATTTGCACTGGACTATGTAGGGTTGAAGGCAGATAAAGCTAACAGCATCAAAATTCAAATTGTTCGCGGTGCTACGACAAGTACAGACACTATTTCAATATTCTATACCGGTACAGTAGCAGTCGATGCACAATACATGTCACCTAAAACAGCAGACAAATACAGTGTGTTTAACAAAGCAGTGGAATTAACCTTCCCTAAAGGAACGGTAATGCAAAGTACGGATACGCGTAATTTGACGAAGTACTATCCTAATAACAAGTTACGGTTTGGGATTGCAGACCCAGCCACGGGTGTTGTAGAACGGCGTAACGATTATGGGAATGTCATCGGCTTCCCTGAAACCTTTAAAGAGAGTGGCATACCAACTTGGACGATTCCAGATGAATTTACGCTCCGGTTCAATTCTCCTTATGAGAGCAGCAATTTTGGACGTATATCGGAAGTGTATTGGATCAGCGGAGGATTGGGTGAGCTTGGAACCACATCAACGCCAGGGCATATTCCAGCTACGAATGGTTTGGCTCCTTATTCTGTAGATGGATTGTTTGGGGATCCACAGACTCCTGCGGAACGTATCATTACACCGTCTAAGCGGGGGAAATTGACATTAGCCTTTGATCCGAATGTTGTACAAGACGCGGGAACTATTGTTACAGTCTTCAAATACAACAATAAACGGGAATGGGAGAATATTGGCGGTACTGTAGATACCAATAAGCACACGATCTCCGTTCCTTTTGATGAATTTGGGTATTATAAGGTAATGAAAATGAGCCGAGGCTATAATGACGTTACGAATCATCAATGGGCGAGAAATATTTTGAACGCTCTTTACTCAAAGGGGATTATGAAAAATCTTCGGTTTGAGCAATTTGGAACAGACGATCAAGCGACACGAGGTGAATTCGCAACACTTCTGGTTAAAGGGTTGAATCTTCCACTTAACTATGATGACAACAAGACGTATTCCGATCTGGTGCCTGGAGCAAGTTCAATCACATGGGACTACGCTCATATTGAAACTGCGTCGAGAGCAGGCATAGTGACTGGACTTACCGATGGAGTATTTGCTCCGGATCAGCCAATTACTCGTGAGCAGGCAGCTGTAATGATTGCCAGAGCCCTGAAATTGAAATTGGCAGCTAACGATCAGAAATTAAAGGATTCAGTCGCCAAGTCGTTTTTGGATTCCGGTAAAATAGAATCTTACGCCTTGTCGGCAGTCCAAGCAGTTTCGAAGGCGAAAATTATGAATGGTGCTGAAGTAAGCATAGCTGGTCAAAAGAAGGCTTCTTACAACTTTAATCCTAAGTCTAATATGACCAGAGCTGAGGCAGGAAAGATCGCAGTAGAACTGTTAAAGAAGAGCACCACCATCTTCCCTAAAACCCTGAGCTAGATACATTTTAATTTGTTATGATATTACGGAGGGCTGGTTACTTGCCCTCCGTTTTGTATGCAAATGGAGTTGTTAAGGGTATGCCTTTATAAATCAATTTTCTTTGGGTATAATAAGAAACGAACTATATATAGTTCTTCGGAGCAGCTGTGACTTCATGCAGGTTGCATTTCCATTTAGATAACTTTGTAATCTGCTCCCATTTACGTTACAATAATATTGAAAATAATATTTTCTGAAAGGTGAAAGCCATCCATGAAACCGATTTTAGCAAAAGCACAATTGGATTATATGAAAGCAAAGAATACGTTTGAGAATAGAGCGAAAATCCTGGAAAAGGAAATCACAGCAAAAAGAGCGTTGCAGGAAATCTCACAGGATCTAATGGAGGAACTTGTACAAGCTACAGGATTCCATGATGCATACAATGATCTTGTTATTGCGGAGAATGCATTAATTGAATGGTCTCATACTACAATTAAGCATGAGAAGAGCTATCGGGAGAACCGCGTAGCGATTGACACTATGTACGAGAGTGTCAATTCAAGCCCTGAGAAGCGGCAGGAATTGATTCAGCTATCGATGAAGATCCGTTAGTTATATGCTATAAAGTGAAAGCGCCGGTTACGGCGCTTTTTTGTTTTGGCTGATAAAGAAATTTCTGGGTTTGAAAAAAGGTGATTATGTTTATTAACTTAACAAATATTGTTTAATGACGTTTCGAAAGTTCATGTGCTATACTGTTTCCCGTAGTCACCCATGATTAGCAATAGTTAGTAGAACTACATATGCTCTTCTATTGGAGCGGCATCGGGATGCCAAAAAAACTTTTTATGAGTAAGGCGCAACTTTTCCGGAACTTCTGCGTTTAAAGTGTAGAGTCATTTGCACCAGACATTTGGGATGACCCAAATTAATGAAGGCGCAGTGATTGGAAAAATTAGCTTTACGTGACTTGAGGCACATTGTATAATACTTAGGTAGAATTAGGAATCTAGTATTGTCATGCCTTAAACCGGTTTACAAGTTTCTGTGATACCCGTCACAGACATTATTTATACTTAATATGCTCAACTCGGGAAAGGGGGTGCATCGGCTAATGAGTGACATGAGCTACCCAACTAAAGAAAAATCTCAGTTCATGAACGTCCAAGGAGGAGAAAAAAAGGTTATGAAGAAAATTTTATCCGTAGCATTATCTACAGCAATGGCATTCTCGATGTTTGCCTCTGTAGCATTTGGTGAAACTGCAACAACTCCACAAGCGAAATTTGATGCTTTGGCAGCGAAAGGTATTCTTGAAGGGTACCCAGACGGTCAATCTCATCTTGAAAAAGATCTGACTCGCGCTGAATTCGCGAAGATCATCACTAAATTGTTTGATCTTCCAGAAGTAACTCCTACAACATTGTCTTACAAAGACAAAGGTTACACTAAAACTATGTGGGCAGCGCCATACATTGAAGCTGTAACTGCAGCTGGATACATGAAGGGAACTGACACTGTAAAAGGTCTCTTTAACTTCAATGGTAAAGTTACAGTGCAAGAAATTGCAGCTGTACTGCACCGTGCTTTGAAACTTGAAACTCCTACTACAACTGACAACAATGCAGCTGTATGGGCTAAAGGTTACGCACAAGCAGTTGTTGACGCTGGTCTAGTTGCAAAGGGTCTTGATTTCAAATCCAACGCTACCCGCTCTTTGGTAGTAGAAGCGGCTTATGCTGCTGCTAACTACTCGAAAGCTCCTACAGTAGTTTCGGGTGAAGCTTTGAACCCAACTAGCGTATTGGTGACTTTCTCTGATAAATCTACAACAACTGTAACTCTGACTACCGCTTTGGTAGAAGGCGTTGAAACTACAGTTCCTTTCAAACACAACAACGTTGATTACACCGTGAAGGTTACTCTTGCAGCTCCTAAGGTTGTTTCTGTAAATGCTCCAAATGCTAAGCAATTGCAAGTAACATTCAACCGTGCAATTGATACTTCAACTGTAGTTTCTAGCGATAAGCTTAAAACTGGTGTTATCAGAGTAATTCCTTTGAATAACCAACCTGCTATTACTGTAGATGGTGCTGAAGTGAGCGTTAACGCTGCTGGAACTGAAGCAATTGTTACCTTCCCGGGTCTTGAATTCCTTAAAGGCCAATACACTGTTGTTGTAACCGATGCAGTTAAGACAACTGCTGGAACAGCTCTTGCTCAGTACAGCCAGATGTTGACTGTTGCTGATACAGTGGCTCCAACAGTTGCAAGCGTAACTGCTGTGGCTAAGGATACTACTAATAAAGTGCTTGTGAAGTTCAGTGAGCCAGTTAAACCAGCTGGAATCATTGCTAGCGTGAACGGTGTGTCCGCTTCAGTAACTCGTGAAACTTACGACACCTTCAGCTTGACTGCAGGAACATTGAAGACTGGTACAACTTATGATGTATCCTTGTTGAATGTTAGTGACTTTGCTGGCAACCTGATAAGTCCTAATCCGATCAAAACAAGCGTAGCTGTAACTTCTGATACTGCTGCTCCTGCAATTACTTCTGTTACTGCAACTGGTGATAGCCTTATCACTGTTAAGTTCAACAAGAAAGTTAACTATCAGTCCTTGATTGGTAACGTTAAATTCTTGAATACTTATGGAGAGTCCCAAGGAACACTTAGTGTAGAAGCAACTGCTGACAGCGACACTGTTAAGTTTAAAGTTCCTGCTGGATTCAAACTGCCAGATTCCGGTTCTTACACTGGATCACTTGTTTTCGGAGCGACTGTTAAAGACACATTGGGCAACACGCTTGGTACACCAGTGACTCAACCGATCACACTTGTGAAGGATACTACGGCTCCTGTAGCTTCTAATGCATCATTCAGCACTGATAAAGGTCTGGTTGTACCATACTCCGAAGATGTTACGCTGGTAGGTGGAACACCAACATTGATTAGTGATTCTACTGGTCTAGTAGTAACTGGTATTGATTTCAGTGGTGCTAAGATTGTTGACGGTAGTAAGCTCACATATCCAAATGTGAAGGGTCTTAGTGGAACTTATACTCTGCGTCTTCCTGCTGGTCTAGTAACAGATTTGGCACTTGCTAAGAACAAATCAGTTGGCACTACTGTTAATGTTACTGCAGCAGCTGCAACTACAACTGACACTGAAAGACCTGTAGTTACAAGCATCACTTACTCTGAGGGTGTTAAAGCTGATACTGAAGTTGTCTTCACCGTAACAGTTAAAGACAACGTTGGTCTGAATGTGGCATCCCTGCGTGATTTGAATAGCTATACTTTGGGCAGCAAAGCACTTCCTATCAATTCCTATCCGCAGCTATTGTCATCTAAAGGAACTTCAACAGCTCCTACAGAAGCAGTAGTTGAAGTACGCGTTCCTAAAAATGCAATCAGCAAAACTGAAGCAATTGAATTTATTGCATCCGGTATTACTGATACTGCAGGAAATGGTACTTACGGTGCTACTATTAAGCCAGTATTGGCAGATGGTGTTAAACCAACCTTGGATTCAGCAGCTGTCTCTTCTGGAGATACTTCACTTCTGCAATTGACATTCTCTGAGCCGATCAATGCTGCTACTCTTAAGGCTAGCGACTTCGTAATTATTGTGAACAACAGCTCGACTGGAACAGCAATTACTGGTGGTTTCATCGCCGGTGTTGGTAACGATGCAGGTAAATATTATGTTAGACTTGCAGGATATCCTGACCTCAATGCTAACAACGTAAACAATATTTCTGTTAAAGTTATCGATGGTGCAACTGCTACAGATATCGCAGGTAACACTATCGTTGGTGATAAGACAGTATTCGCTAAGTAATCTCCGATTACCGAAGCAAAGAATAGCCTCTTCGGAGGCTATTCTTTTTTTTTTAGATTTTTATGTAATAAGGCTTACAATCCCAGTACATTGGAGGTTAGTATGAAACCAACTTATAAAATAATGACAGCAGCTGTGCTTATTACAGGCAGTCTGTGGGGTGGATCCCTCTTTTTTGGTGAAGCTGACGGTGCAGGTGTAGGCAACCAGCCAGGAACGTCCGAAGATCCAGTAGTTACTAAAAGCTATGTAGATCAACAGATCCAAAAAGCGATTCAGGGCGGAACTATCGCTACCCAGGCTCCAGCGGCCACACCAACGCCTGCAGCAATCCCTACCCCTACAGCAACACCTAGCCAGAATAAAGGCGATGAAGTTGAGATCGTTGATGTGAAAGCAGGTCAGACTCTAATTGCCGGAGCGGGTGCCGAGTTTATTGTTCGCGCCGGAAAGGCGGCTATTTATTCTCAGGACAGCAATGGTGTTGCTGATTTAACGGATGGAGCAGATTTGGTTAACGGTACTGCAGTACCATCCAATCATCTGTTATCTTTCCCTCGTGCCGGACGGGGCATAGTGGTGCAAGAGGGTCAGGCCGGTGGTCTGGTTGTCATGGTACGCGGAGCCTACACATTGAAATAGGCTCGAATATAAATAGGATGTCCTAATATCGGATTCGTCATACTTCGGCACAGTTTACCACTGTTGACAAACATTGAGGCGATTGGGGCCCTGGTAAAGAGCACACAATAATTCCTGTAATCTTAAAAAAATTCAGGAGGTGCTGTAACATGGCACGTACTAATCGCACAGTTGTACCGGAGAGCCGGGCAATGCTTAAACAGATGCAATACGAGATCGCTGCTGAATTCGGACTATATGGAGCTTCTTATGGTGGCGGGGCTGACACCGAGTTTGCTTCTGAACTTGGGGTTTTGGGCGGTGCTGGTGGGATAGGACGAAGTCAGTATCTCGGACATCTTACATCCAGAGACAACGGATCCGTGGGTGGGGAAATTACCAAGAGACTTGTTAAACAAGCAGAGCAGTCTTTGTTAACTTAATATCCGAACACTCTAGGGTTTGCTTACGGGATTTACTGTTTTATTAAATAAGCTACTGCCTTACGCAATGACGGGTAACACTGGCTATAATTGACACCATCCGGCAAATAAGATAATATGACTTTTGAGGAAAGCCATAAACCTTTTCCATGCGGAAAAGGTTCATTTTTTTAAGTTATGCGGTATTCCGATATTTATACTATACTTATTTTATGTGGCCTGTTATTTGTTAAGGAGCCCCCTTATACAGTGTCAGACTATCCATATGGGAGGTTATTGTACATGTCGATTAAAGGACGTCATTTATTTACTTCCGAGTCCGTAACGGAGGGACATCCGGACAAGATCTGCGATCAGATCTCTGATGCGGTACTGGATGCTTTTCTGGCTAATGATCCAAATGCACGTGTCGCCTGTGAGGTAGCGGTAGCAACGGGTCTTGTGCTCGTCATTGGCGAAATTAGTACAAAGTCGGAGTATGTAGATATACCGGCCATTGTACGTAATACGATTAAGGAAATTGGCTATACACGGGCGAAATATGGCTTTGATTATAATACTTGTGCCGTTCTCAGCTCGTTGAATGAGCAGTCTGCAGATATTGCCCAAGGTGTAAATGCTGCGCTGGAGAACCGCGACCCTGCACAGGTTGCTGAAGAAACCGCCAACATTGGTGCCGGTGATCAGGGGTTGATGTTCGGGTTTGCTACGAATGAAACGCCTGAACTGATGCCGTTGCCCATTGCTTTATCCCACCGTATTGCCCGGCGCCTGTCTGAGGTCCGTAAGAATGGCACTTTGGAATATTTGCGTCCTGATGGCAAGACACAGGTGACCATTGAGTATGATGGCGAAAAACCGGTACGTGTAGATACTGTAGTGGTATCCACACAACATGCCGAAGAAATTTCGCTTGAGCAAATTCAGGCTGATATTAAAGAGCATGTTATATTGCCGGTTGTTCCTGCCGAATTGCTAGATGAGAATACCAAATACTTCATTAATCCGACAGGCCGTTTCGTTATTGGCGGTCCGCAAGGTGATGCAGGCTTGACTGGGCGTAAGATTATTGTCGATACTTATGGCGGATATGCCCGTCATGGTGGAGGGGCATTCTCAGGGAAGGATCCGACTAAGGTCGACCGTTCCGCAGCTTACGCCGCCCGTTATGTCGCCAAGAATTTGGTGGCCGCTGGTCTTGCCGACAAATGCGAGATTCAACTGGCCTATGCCATTGGCGTTGCTAATCCTGTCTCGATTAATGTAGATACATACGGAACAGGTAAAATCAGTGTGGAAAAAATGGCTCAGTTAATCAGCAGCAACTTCGATTTGCGGCCGGCCGGAATCATTTCCATGCTGGATCTGCGCAAGCCGATTTATAGACAAACTGCAGCTTACGGTCATTTTGGACGTACAGATATTGATCTTCCTTGGGAACGTGTGGACAAGGCAGAAATGCTTAAAGACCAGGCTGGAATATAAATTATAGCTTTAGATCAGGCCTGTAAAGGCAATTCTTCTTATCATGGAAGAGCTGCTTTTACGGGCTTTTTTGTATGGTTATGCTGAAACTATAAATAAGTGAACTTATCTTATAGAGGAACTCTTCTAAACTTTGGAAGCCGTTTAGCCGAAATATAAGAATATATGTAAAGACGAAAGTATGGCTTGAGAGGAGTCTATCACCGCATGAAAAGGAAAATTTCAATATTAGCAGCACTCATTCTGGCAGGGGATCTGCTGCTCAGTGCAGGGTATTCGTCAATCGGTCCCGGGAATTCAGCAGTTTATGCTGCAAGCGAATTCAGCATGGCAACTTCACCAACAGCAGGTGAGGTCAATGTAAATGTATCGTCCTCCATTAAGCTGAAATTCGATCGTCAGGTGTATCCGCAGAGTGGAGATATCACTCTTACTACGCGAGACTCAGGCACGCCATATGTGACGGTGCCTATCGGCAGTTCTGGGCTAATCAGCAATTCTACGGAATACGAAGTTAAATTAGGCAAGCAGCTGGAGAAGAACAAAACCTATACCGTCACTGTTCCCAGAGGACTGTTTAAGGACGGGGCGGGTGCTGACTCAGCGGCTGCTTCATGGACATTTACCACATCACCTGAAATGAACCTGAATATTGGGGCAAGCGAATTCAATCCGGCGAACTATTCACGGGTAGATTCCGCAACACTGACTCAGCTTAGCTTTAAGCTGAACAAGAAGCTGCAAAAGAGCGGTGGATCCATTAAACTCATTTCCTCGGCAGACAATTCGGTTGTTCAGGAATTCAAGGTCAATGATGGAGATTATTCAGTCAATTTGCAAAGCGATGACTCTTCCACGATAGTGAGATTGAATCTTGCTAGTAGACTTACGGCAGGAAAAAGTTATTATGTTCTAATCGATCCTTATGCCTTTAAGGATGATGAGAATAAAACCTTCGCTGGAATAACTAGTGGGAACATTTGGAGTTTTTCCACAAAGGGAACAGGCGCTGCGGTAAATGTATCCCCAGCCAGTGGTGCTACTGCCGTATCCCCAGCCGGCAACATTCAGCTGAACTTTGACCAGCCGATGACGCCGGTTAATGGAGTGATCAAATTATCTTCCACTAATGCAGCGGATACAAGATACTTTGATGTGAACTCCTCGGCTGTTACCGGTGGTGGGACCAGAACCATAACGGTGGCATCGACATCGGCGACGAGTCCGCTGATGAATAATACTATTTACACAGTCACTATTCCTGCAGGCGCGTTTAATGACCAAGATGGCAATGCTTTTCCTGCCTCAGGAACACCATATGTATGGAGTTTTACAACTACCTCACAAACAGGTTACGCTGTAGACTCGCTCAGCCCGGCAGACCGCAGTGAATCTGCGGCGCTTGATCAGCCCATTAAGATTACCTTCAACCGTCCAAGTAAATATATTGAGACGAATCCTGTGAGCCTGTATAAGAGCAATGGAACTAAATTAGGATCAAAAGTAATCGGGAATAACGACAGTGAATTCGTAATCGTGCCTTCAAATACGCTCGAAAACGATACGGTTTATTACGTTGATGTTCCTCCAGGTGCTTTTGTTGAAAAAAATAATCCGAATTCATATGAGGGACTCAGCGGGAAAAACTCTTGGAGTTTCCGAACGGTGGCATTAGATAAGAGGGCACCGGTTCTGGTGTCTACACAGCTCGAAAGTAACCGCACGATCCGGCTCAAGTATGATGAAGCAATTCGTCCGTCAGTTGCTCTGCTGTCTTCTAGCTTTAATGTAACCGTCAACGATGAGAGAAGGACAGTAGAGAGTGTATATATCCAAGGCGACAGTGTGTATGTAACCCTTAGCACGGGTGTAGCAGTAGGCCAAGTTGTCAAAATAGCCTATACGGGTGGCCTTAGAACGATTCAGGATGCCGCCGGCAATGCAGCATCTACGTTTTCACTACGACAGGTAACGAATACAGTCCAAACGGCACTTCCTGCACCTAAGGACGGAATTTTGTCAGGAAAAACACTAACGCTGAATTTCAATGATACGCTTAAAGCGATTTCCACCAACGCCTTCAGCCAGTTTTCTGTTTATGCGGATGGTGTTTCGCTTGGAGTGGTTTCCTCCACTTCCAGTGGCTCCACGGTGATTCTGGGGCTAAGTAGTGATGCACCGAATGGACAGACGATTCGCCTAGCCTATTATGCCGGATCTTATCCTGTCCAAGATCAATATAGCCAGAATATAGCGAATTTTAACGATTTTTATATCCGTAATACCAGTGATTCAACTGCACCTGTCTATCAAAGCGCTGCAGGCTCTGGAAATAAGATTGTGCTTACATATAATGAGGGATTGTCAACGGCTAATCTGCCGATGAACAGCCAATTCTCCGTACTTGTGGGGAATACACCTAATTATGTGACAAACGTAGAAGTAAGCGGGAATCTGGTAACCTTGACGCTAGCGAGTGCCTTGAACACGAATAACTCGACTACGATCTCTTATGTACCGGGAACGGCCGGAGTTAGTGATCTGAACGGCAACCGGGCCGCTTACATTAACCTGCAGCCAGTGTCGGTTTCAGGCACCAGCAGTAACAGTAACGGTACAACAACAGTGCCGTTTATTAATTCAGCGACCATCTCCGGTGATGAGCTTATTGTAAACTTCAGCAAAAATATGCAGGCGTCCTCAAGCTTGTACACCAACCAATTTGGTGTGAGAGCTGATGGTAGCAGCGTGGGTATACAATCGTATACTGTATCGGGAAGTACATTGAAGCTGCTGTTGTCCACGGTAGTCAAACCCGGACAAACCGTCGTTTTATCCTATATGTCCGGTTCCGGTAATATTCTGGATCTGAACGGCAGTGCGCTTGCCTCATTCAGCTCACTTTATGTTCAGAATCTCACCGGTGTAGGCACATCCACAACCGGGCGTCCTTCGTATCTGGGAACTCTGGCAGCAAGTGAATTTGGCAAAGAGTATCCGCTATTGAAAGGGGACTCCGCAGCTTCTGCGGAAGACCGTTCCTTATATAACCAGTCGGTAAAAAGATATACCCTTACGGCTGACCGATTGACTGCCAGCTATGATTATCTCAATAAAACGGGCAGTCCGTCTCTGGCATTCGAAGTCCCTTCCACGGAATTGGGGGCCTATGTAGTTGTACCGTTCAAGCCCCTGCTGGAAGCAGTCAAACGCGACAGTAAGGCAACCTTTGCTATACGTTATGGAGACAGCCTGTACAATCTAGCACTAAATGACATAGATATGACCGGCCTTGCGTCCAAATTAATTGCAGACAGCAGCAATATTTCGCTGGTGTTAAGACTTGAAAAGGTACCTGCCGGCACGTTTGGGCCATTAGAGGCAACGCTTAAAACTCAGGGACTGCAGAGTGTAACCAGCCTTATGGATATCCGTTTGACCGCTGCGGTCAGCGGCAATTATTCTAATAGTACGGTTCTAAGTGTTCCGGGTGAATATACAGCCCGTACAACTTCTTCTTTAGTCAGTGACCAGACATTAGCGGCGAGACTGGATCTTGTCTACTCTGAAGCGGCATATCTGCCTAGCAAAATCAGCGGGGCAGGAAGCTATACCTTCATTCAGGCGAAGGTGGTAGGCAATCAGGTGGTAGGGACGTTCCTGTCTACCCGTGGCTTTTCAGATATGAGCAGGCACTGGAGCAAATCAAGTGTAGCGTTGCTGGCAGCCAAAAACATTATAGACAACAGCTACGGCAGCACCTTTAAGCCGGAGCAGAAGATTACCCGTGCCGAGTTCGCGGTGATGCTAAGCAGAGGACTTGGGCTGCTTGGTGACCGTGAGACAGCACAGCGCTTCAGTGATGTTCAAGCCTCTACCCAAATTGGGGATGCTATTGGTGCTGCGGCCAAGGCCGGAATTATAACCGGCAATACAGATGGCACGTTCCGTCCCAACGCCAATATTACCCGTGAGCATATGGCGACAATGATGATTCGGGCTATGGAATACACCAAAAATCCGATTACGCTTAGCGGCACATCAACATCCGTACTTTCGGCCTTTAAAGATAAGAGCAAGGTTTCGGGGCAAAGTGCCGAGTTTGTGGCCAAAGCTGTGCAGGAAGGAATTATTCTGGGTATGCCTGGCGCCCAGTTTCAGCCTCAAGGCAATGCCACCCGCTCTCAAGCAGCAGTAATGCTGCAGCGGATGCTGACAAAGGCCGGTTTTTTGTAAAAATATAAGAATTTATATGCTTCAAGCTATAAATTATCCTTCTATTTCTCGCTGAAACGGATACTGTCCTTTTGAGGACGGCGAAGCCGTTTCCACTTGCAAGCGCATGAGTATCCGAGTGTGCCATTTCTACCGACAATAGTTGTATGTCCGCTCTCAAGCGTCCGGTTTTGCGCCGGGCGCTTTTTGTCAGTTCAAATTGATGAATCTAGTAATATTCGCAACTTTTTCCCATAAATTCAGTCTATTAAAGGTATAACGGGAACATAGAAAACGGTTTATAGATTTTTGAAAATAGATGTGAACCTATGGGGAAGTTTAAATTTTTAACAATGAGATGGGAGAGTTACGCTGAAATGAATGAAGTATTCAAGGACAAGAATAGCAGAGCAGATTTACGGGGAATGAAAATGTCGCCAGCTAAAAGATGGATCGCCGCTTCATTGGCAGGAGTGCTGTGGATCATGCCGGTAATCGGCAGTGAAGGGTTGCCTCATTTCGGGCCAGGAACCGCATCGTTGGCTCAAGCAGCAGCCTCTATCAAAGTAACCAAATTGGGTGAAGAGGTAATCACTTCAGGGGCAGTGATGATGAAATATAAATTCTCCACCACCCGCTCCGGCAAGAATGCGACAGGGCTCGCGGATGTAATTCGTGTAGATCTGAATAACCCCTACGTATCTCTAGACGTTATGACCGGCAAAGGCGGCAACTTGACTACGCGCCAAAGCACAGGCGGTATGGCTGCGGAAACCGGAGCAGTGGCGGCAGTTAATGGAGACTATTTCAATACAAATGGTGAAGGCGCGCCTATCGGTGGACAGGTAACGGGCGGAGTCGTTGTTTCAACGCCGTCGCAGCTTAATGGAATGTACGCCTTTGCTGTTACCAAGGACCGCAAGCCTGTGATCGACGAATATACGTTTGAAGGGCTGGTGACGGCGGAGGATGGTTCACAATTCCCGTTATCCGGCATCAACAAAGGAGCCTATACTCCGGATGGAGGCGGTTCCACATACAGCCATGCCAATGCAGCCTATGTTTATACGGATGCCTGGACAGCGCGGGAGCGGCCAAAGGACAGCTCGGCCAGCCCCACAGAGGTTCTGGTTGAAAATGATATCATTACCCAGATTTCAGAAGCCGGTAAACCTCTGGCAATAGCAGTTCCTAAAGGTGCCTATATTCTGCGGACACATGGACTAGCTTCGCAGTTTGTTACGGGGCACCTGGCTGTAGGGCAAAAGCTGGTCACAGACTATACGCTACGCTCCAAAACAACGCAGCAGGAGCTCGATCCCGCCAATCTGCAGATGATGATAGGTGGACATACGATACTGGTCAATGGCGGCCAAGCTGCGACCTTCTCGCGCTCAACCAGCAGTCTTGGCGGTTACCGTGCCCGCACAGCACTGGGGTATTCACAGGATGGACAGTATGCCTATGTTATCGCAGCCGAGAAGAATGAGAACAGTGCCGGAATGTCGCTGGCAGAGCTGCAATCCTTCATGACGAACATCGGTGTCTGGAAGGGGCTTAATCTGGACGGAGGCGGCTCTACAACGATGGTAGACCGGCCTTTGGCCGAAACCTCCACCACTCTAACGTTTAATACAGAGTATGGCAAAGAGCAGCGCAGCATTGTCAACGGGCTTGGAGTATTTACATCTGCTCCAAAAGGCGAAGTGAAAGGGATTAAAATCAGCGGCAGCCCGGTGCTTCTGATCGGACAAAAGGAAAGCTATTCTTTAAAAGGCTATGATACGTACTATAATCCAATCGATGTAGCTGCAGCAAACCCGGCTTGGGTAGCAAGCAATGGCAGTGCAAGTGTAAATACAGGGGAAGTGACCGGAGTGAAACCGGGGACAGTCACTTTGACAGCGACCAGCGGTACCGCCAGCGCGTCTACTAAGGTCACTGTTCTGGGTGGTGAAGATCTGAACGGTCTGTCTGTCGGAACGGCTACAGCGCCTCTTACGGCCGGTGCATCGGTATCCGTGCCTGTGACGGCAGCTGCCAAGAGCGGAGCGACAATTTCAGTACCGAATTCAGCACTCAAATGGGAGTTCGTCGGTTTTAAGGGCAGTGTGCAGGATGGCAAGCTCACAGTTGATTCTGTCAATCCTGGTGTGACTACCGGATATGCGATAGCCCGTTATGATGGTTTCAGCACTGCAGTTGTATTGTCGGCAGCAGCAGCTTCTACCTGGGAAGACTTTGAGAATGTAACCTATCCGATTGCCTTTACTTCCAATGTCAACACTGTAACAGGATCTGTGGGGGTTACGGCCGGCAGTGCTGAACGGGCAGGCTCCAAGGTGCTGTCGCTCAGCTATGATATGACGGCCGGCAGTGGCAAAATGTATGCCTACGCCCAATTCAATGGTACGGGCGGTAAAAGCATCCCGGCAGCAGCGACCTCAATGTCGCTTGATGTCATGGGCGATATGAGTTTAAATTGGCTGCGGGCTGAAGTAGTGGACAGCAGCGGAACTACAGCTTATATTGATTTGGCCAAAGTTATCGACTGGAACGGCTGGAAAAGCTTGAATATTGATTTGTCAGGCTCCGGAATTAAATTCCCTGCTTCCTTAAAGAGATTGTATGTGGTGAATGTAGAGGAAGGACAAGACGAGCGGGCCAAAACCGGCACCGTTGCTTTTGACAATCTTTCCTTTGTGATGCCGTCGCTTTCCAGTGAAGCCGGACTTCCGAAGGGAACCGCTGTAATGAAAATTGGTTCCAAATCCATGGCGCTGAACGGAACGGATAAACCCATTGACGTAGCTCCGGTTGTTAAGGGGGAGAGTACTTATGTGCCGATTAAATATGTGATGGACGCGTTTGGCGGCAGTGCGGGTTGGAATTCGAGCACCAAGAAGATCTTGGTATTGCGCGGTGCAAAAGTTATGGAACTTACTGTGAATAGCAAGGAATATGTGTTGAACGGGAAACGGCAGAGTGCTGAAGTAGCTCCTTTGATCCTACAGGGCAGGACTTTAGTACCTCTAAGATTGGTCTCAGAACAGCTAGGTTTGACCGTAAAATGGGAACAGAACACGAAGACCGTAACTATCGAATCGTGATATGTTAGTATAAAGGAAAGCCTTTAATACGATTCGATAGAAATGGGGCAAGCATCCGTGGAATTTCAGGCCGATGCGATAGATCGCGTCATTAAGAATACCATCGACGTGATGGAGAGCAGCAAGTATCAGATATTTGAAATATTGCAGGTTGCACGGGATGAGCTTGTTGCACTCACCAAAGAACTGCAGCGCGTTATGGAAGAAACGGATGAAACATTGCAAAAGGTAGACAAACTGGAGCTGCAGTACCACCGCTCCCGCATCCGGCTGACTGAGGTTAGCCGGGATTTTGTCCGCTACTCGGAGAAAGATATCCGGATTGCTTATGAGAAGGCGACAGAGCTTCAGCTTGAGCTCATGATGACAAGGGAAAGGGAAACCTATCTCCGGAGCAGACGGGATGAACTGCAACAGCGGGTTCGAAGTGTGGAGAACTCAGTGGAACGTGCCGAATCGATTGGTTCGCAAATGAGCGTTGTCCTGGAATATTTGTCCGGAGAACTAGGACAAGTGACTAGAATTGTCGAAACTGCGAAGAACAGGCAGATGATCGGACTAAAAATAATCCTGGCTCAAGAAGAGGAACGGAAGAGAATTGCCCGGGAAATTCATGACGGTCCCGCTCAAATGCTGGCGAATTTAGTCCTTAGGACGGAAATTGTAGAAAGAATGCTGGTAAAGCAGGAATTTGCCCTGGTGCAGGACGAAGTAATAGACTTAAAGGGACAGGTTCGATACAGCCTCGAAGAAATGCGCAAGGTGATTTTTAATTTACGTCCGATGGCTCTCGATGATTTGGGGCTGATCCCGACACTCCGTAAATACGTTCATGATTATGAGGAGAAGACGAAGATCAGAACCTCCTTTGAAACGAGGGGCAAGGAGCACAGGCTGTCTTCTGCCATGGAGGCGGCGGTGTACCGCCTGGTTCAGGAAGGCTTGTCCAATGCGGCCAAGCATGCCTTTCCCAGCTATGTGCTAGTAGAGATCACTTATCAGGCGCAGCTGATTAAGATCGTCGTAAAGGATAATGGATTAGGCTTTAATGTTAAGAAGGTAAGCGAGCAGAGCAACCGTGAAAGCTTTGGACTGGTAGGCATGCGGGAGCGGGTGGAACTGCTTGAAGGAAGAATGGAAATTTTGTCAGCGGAGAATCAGGGCACAACAATTGTAATCCACATTCCGACGAATGTGGATAAGAGAAAGGAGTAATGTGATGGAGAACACAAGTTCTGGCAAATCGCCCATTCAGGTTCTTTTGGCCGATGATCATCAATTGTTTCGTGAAGGGCTGAAACGTATTTTAAATATGGAGGATGACATTGAAGTCATTGGCGAATGCGGTGACGGCATCCAGGTGTTGGAGTTTTGCAATGTCAATAAACCGGATATCGTGCTTATGGATATCAATATGCCTATCGAGAACGGTGTGGAGGCTACTCAAAAGCTGCGTGAAATGTTCCCCGAAGTCAAGGTTATTATTTTGTCGATTCATGATGATGAAAGCTATGTATTTGAAACACTGCGCAAGGGTGCCAATGGCTATTTGCTGAAGGATATGGAGGCAGAGTCGCTTATTAACGCCATTCGTTCCGTCTGTGAAGGCCATGCATTTATCCATCCCAAGGTTACGGGCAAGCTGATTAATCAGCTGCGGCGCATGACCTATCTCAATGAGACGGGAGCAATGACCGAAACGGCCGTTAAGGAAGCAGGCGTCAAATTCGTCGCAGGCGACAACAATCCATTGACCCGGCGCGAGGCAGAGGTACTGCGGCTGATGGCCGAAGGCAAGAGTAATAAGATGATCGGAGAGTACCTCTTTATTAGCGAGAAGACCGTTAAGAACCATGTCAGCAGTATTTTGCAAAAAATGGAAGTTGACGACCGTACTCAAGCAGTCATTAATTCTATCAAATACGGCTGGGTAACCCTATAACAGGCTTAACCTTAACTGAACGTTTTGGAGAATCCCAATGATCCGGAACAACATTACATAACAGACTGCAGCGATTCAGCTGTAATCAAACGTATTGTTTCAGTGCGCAGTTATATTCGATTTGGCAAAACGCTGATGTAAATATGTACCCGGCTATACCCAGTCTTGTTGGAACCATGGGCAGGCACCGACCTTTTAACTCCGGCATATAGTGTCGGTATACAGAGGAGGTGCATCTCCATGGTAGCCCAGTTAATCTGGATTGCGGTTATATACGGATCCGCAGTTGTCCTTGTTCATATTTTGCGCAACCGGGAACTGACCCGGCAGACGGCACGTTCTGGGAAGCGGCTGCATTATATTCTCATTACCCGTAATCATGAAGCTGTTGTCGAGTGGTATATCCGGGTAATCGGTATTCATGCTTTTCTGACCGGAAAGTTATTTCGGGTGACAGTAATGGACGATGATTCAAGTGATGCTACGATAGCTGTGGCTTCCAGGTTGGCTTGCAGCGGTTCTTCCATTGATGTGGCCCGGTTCATGCACAATCGTAGCTTACAGGCAGAAAGCCCGTTACAGCAGGGTATACTGGTCGATTTGCGGTTTCCCGGCACAACTGCTCCGCTGCCGTTTATGCGGATGCCGGAAAGCGGGGGATATCAATCAGAGCGCGGCGAATGAGAACTAAATACGCAAGAATCGGGTGAAGCACACTCTCCATGAATGGAGTGGTGTGCTTTTTTGTGTCTCAGGATAAATTAAGGAGGGATTGCGGATGAGGGTTGCCCTATATGCTGTGAAGGATAAGGAACGCTGGCACCTGTGGGTTTCGCTGAATATCCAGGTAGACAATGTCTGGTGGAGCGGGGCGGGAGGTGAAGGCTGGAATGGACAGTCTGCGGACAAACGGGTATTGCTTTCTGCGGATCTACCGCTCGGTTGGGCAGTCAAACTTCGTGACAATGTCAAACCTGTGAAGGGCATGCAGGAATGGACGGAAGAACATTGGGCTGGTTATCTGGCTAATCTATTGCAGGCTGAGATTAATGGGGAGCGGGAAGCGGGGGGCGAATGGAAGAACAGTACCCAGGTTCATCCAACCGCCAGTTTTAAGGAGCGGACTGAGCGTTTTGCACTCAGCGCGCAGGCGGATCGTTTAGTGGAGGCGCTGTCCGGCCGGTCTTTGCTGCAGTCTGAAGTTGAAGCGCTACTGGAGGAGAAGGATCCGGAACTGGCAAACACTTGGCAAGCTGCAGCGCAGCTCGCACATTTGCAGGGGCGGCTGAAGCTTGAGGCCGCTTGCAGCAGGGAACTGGGTGGTGCTACATGGAGAGAGAGCGAAGGCAAGGATGTCCGTGCGCGGCTGCCTAACGCAAGCAGCCTCCTGCGTGCGGCGGCGCTTCGCCTGCCGCGGCTCCGCTTGCCCCTGCGCGGCGCTGTCGCCCGCCGCGCGGACATGCGCTGCCTGCGCTGCGGCAGCGCCGCCACCGGCCGCACGGCATGCGCCGCGTGCGGCCTCGCCGGCTGCGCCTACTGCGAGGCCTGCCTCGCGCTCGGGCGCAGCCGGGCCTGCGCGCTGCTGCTGCGCAGCGCGGCCCTTCCGGCCGTACGGTGTACGGCCGGTGTCAGTCCCACCGTAGCAGCGCGCCGGTGGGGACTGAGCAGCGCGCAGGCGGGAGCCGCCGGCGCTGCACTGGGGTTCCTGGCGGAGCCGCGCCAGCGCTCCGCCGCCCAGGGCCCAGAGCGGTTCCTGCTCTGGGCGGTTACAGGAGCGGGAAAGACGGAGATCACTTTCCCGCTCCTGGAGGCGGTGCTACGCGCCGGGGGACGCGTGCTGATAGCGACACCGCGGCGCGACGTCGTACTGGAGCTGGCTCCGCGGCTGGGCCGGGCGTTCCCGGACAGGACGCTCTCCGTGCTATACGGCGGCAGTCCGGACCGCTGGGGCCAGAGCCAGATGGTGCTGGCGACCACCCATCAGCTGCTGCGTTTTCATCAGAGCTTTGATCTGGTCATTATTGACGAGCTGGATGCGTTTCCCTACATAAATGATCCAATGCTGGCCTTTGCTGCCGAGCATGCGTGCAAGCCGGATGGCCGTTTTATCTATTTGTCGGCGACGCCGCCACCGGAGCTGCAGCGCCAAGCGCATAGCGGCAGACTTCCGCATGCCAGAGTACCTGTGCGTTTTCATGGTCATCCCCTGCCCGTACCGCAGCATCTGACCATGGCGCCGGTACAGCTATGCTTGAAGCGCAGAACTCTGCCCGGGAAGCTTAAGAAGGCGCTGGGCAGGTCTTTTGCCCGGGAAGCGCAAATATTTGTGTTTGTGTCGCGGATTTCCCATATTGCCGGACTGCTGTCACTTCTGCGCCGGAGTTTTCCGGGCAAGACCATTGAAGGCACCTCATCCCAGGATCCGGAAAGAGCAGAGAAGGTGGCCGGATTCCGCAGCCGGGCAATCTCCCTGCTGGTGACAACTACGATTCTTGAACGGGGAGTGACAGTCCCGCGAAGCGATGTGTTTATTCTGGATGCTGACAGTGGTCTGTTCGATGAGGCCTCACTTGTCCAGATGGCAGGCCGGGCAGGGAGGTCGAAGGACGATCCAGGCGGATCGGTGATCTTTTTATCTTCTCAGTGGACAAGGTCACAGCGCGGAGCCATTTCGCAGATTCGGACAATGAATGCCATTGCCCGCAGGCAAGGGTTGATAAGCAAGGAGAGATGGATATGAAATTCTCACGCTTAAGGCTGGCAAATGTTCGATCCTTATTTGCCCCTTCCCTGCAGCAGTGCCTGATCTGCGGGAAACACAGCCAGCCCGCAACAGAACTGCCTGGAATCTGTGCGGGCTGTGAAGCGGCTATTCCCTGGATTCGCTGTCCACGCTGCAGTAAATGCGGACGCCATGTCGGCTGTCCCGATTGTACCCGCAGCAGCGAGCCAGGTCCAATTGTGTGTAACCGCAGTGCGGTTGCTTATACGAGTGTGATGCGTGAGATTCTGGGACGGTACAAATATCGCGGCGATGAGAAGCTGGCTTCAATGCTTGGCCTGATGCTGGACAGGGCATATTCCATTCTGAAGGAAGAACGGGAGCAGCTAATGCACAGCAGCCGTCCGGTGCAGAGCAGATTCTCAAACACCACACTTCCTGCCAGAAAAAACGAGCGGAATCGCTTCTGGCAGGCCGACTTGCTGGTTCCTGTTCCTGTCAGTGACTCCCGGCTCGTGGAGAGAGGGTTCAACCAGGCCGAGCGGCTGGCGGAGATTATATCCCGGCGCAGAGGGATACCACAGCTCCCGCTGCTGATCCGTACCCATCATACCGGCAAACAGAGTTTTAAGACCCGGGCAGAGCGGCTGGCAGATATGAAGCACGCTTTTGCCGCTAGCCGAGATTCTAAAGTTCTGTCAAGTTTTGAAGATCTGTTGGAATCATTGAATCCGCAGGACCGGCCTTTGCAGATTATCATTGTTGATGATATTTATACCACAGGAAGCACCATACGTGCGTGCGCGGAAACGGTAATCCGGCTAAGCGCGAGTTTGGGCTGCACTGCGGAAATATACAGCCTGACCTGGGCCAGATCTTAGAACGGTCATTTCACTTCCATTTTGAAGGTATGCGTGAGCAGCGCAGCCAGTGAGACCGGGAACACAATTACAATCAGCATTACGATCTTTCCGGTCTCGATGGTTCCAATACCGGATACATAGGGAGCAGCCACCACGGAAAAAGGCGAATACCAAAAAAATTTGCTGCCGCTGAGTCCAAGGCTAAGATTAGTAATCGTAGCGGCTACTGCCACCAGCACGGGTACAAGCAGTGAGCGGCTGAGCTGGCTGAGCAGAGCGAACAGAGGCAGAACCGCAAGCTGACCCAGCAGGAACAGCCCTGCGCGAGCCAATTGATCGTTCAACAGTTCTGTAGGCAACGGCTCTCCTTTAAAAATCCAAATGGTAATATACATCCCTATAAACTCAATAAACGTGCTGACCAATAAAATCAGGAAAGCTATGAATAGTTTGGTGAAAATAATCGACATTCTGGAGCGTGGATAAGTGTATAACACGGAAGCCGTAAAATCTGTATATTCCTTGGAGATGATCTGACTGGCTATTAGAGCTATCCAAAGGGTTACCATCATGAATGGATACATCAGCTTTTCATTCGAGAGATAGCCTTCCCAAGACATTGGCTCTCCGAGGCGCATTACCATAAACAACAATGGGCCAAACAGGCTTACTGCGGGGAGAGGCCAGAAGAGCGGCGATTTTCGGAACTTGAGCCATTCACAGTACAGCATGTTAGTTCAGCTCCTTTTGGCTGGTGACATGAATGAAGAAATCCTCGAGTGAGTCGGCGCGGATGGCCAGCTCTTTCACTTCAATCCCGTGCACCACCAGCTGGC
The DNA here is from genome assembly GCF_051594305.1 of Paenibacillus sp. IHBB 3054. Lineage (NCBI taxonomy): Bacteria > Bacillati > Bacillota > Bacilli > Caryophanales > Paenibacillaceae > Paenibacillus > Paenibacillus sp. IHBB 3054. Next base: position 154,542 of record NZ_JBOFBG010000005.1, read on the forward strand.
GGTTGATTTCACCGCTGTAGTCGAAGCCCTCGTACAAGCGGAGCACCCCCTTTTCCCACACCTGGAACTTGTGAATTCCAAGCTGGTGCTCCAATAGCACGGCCGTCTGCTGATCATCGTCTACTTTAAGCTCAAGATAGTGGCGGTTTTTGCCCTGGATCTCTTCGTAATCCAACTGCTCAATGAGTTTGCCTTTATGCATAATACCGATCCGGTTGGCCATAAGCTCGATTTCGCCCAAAATATGACTGGAGATCAGCACGGTCAATTCCCGCTTCTTCTGCAGGTCTACAATAAGCTCGCGGGTATCCTTAATGCCAAGGGGGTCAAGCCCATTAATCGGCTCATCCAGGATGAGCATGTCCGGGCGATGCATGAGTGAACGGGCAATGCCGAGGCGCTGGCGCATGCCGAGTGAGAGCTGTTTTGCTTTTTTATGTGCGGCCTGCTGCAGACCGACCAGCTTCAGATGCTCCATCACGGATTCCCTCTCGGGAATGCCGCTCATCCGGCGGTGAATTTCAAGATTCTCGGCGGCTGTCAGATGTGGATAGAATCCCGGAGTTTCGATAATAGAGCCAATCCGGCTGTAAAGCGTTCTGTGCAGCGGATTGCCAAGCCATTCGATGCTGCCTGAGGTAGGCTGGATTAATCCCAAAAGCATGCGCAGAGTTGTAGTTTTGCCGGTTCCGTTCTGGCCGAGAAGACCATAAATATCACCTTGGCGCACGGTCAGGTTCAAATTTTCAACCACAGCCGCATTTCGGTAGTGCTTGCTTAAGTCACGGGTTTGCAGAATAGGAATCATTGAATGTCTCTCCTCAGTAAAGGTATGGACTCAGCTTAGAGGAATACCCTTACTTAACTATGACTTAATTCTTACTTTTTCTTTAATATTCCATAATTCAGAGAGAGGAAGCCTTAGGCAGCTGTAAAATAAAAGAGGTGCGTTCCCCTGGTATCGAAGCGGCATGGAGACTTCCCCCCTGCTTGAGCGCCAGCTGTCTGGCTATCGTGAGTCCCAAGCCGCTGCCGCTGCTGCCGGATGTGCGTGCGGGTTCAAGCGTGTACGTTCTTTCGAAAATAAGCTTCAAGTTCCCCGGTGAAATCCCCGGTCCGTTATCCCAGATTTCAAGCGAAATGTGATCCTCCGTTTCGGTGAGCCGAGCCCCGATCTTTCCGGAGGAAGCACCGTGCCGCAAGCTGTTGGACAGCAAATTGCCTACGATGCGTTCCACGGCCATGCTATCGCCAAGCGCATACAAGCGTTTTTCCGGAATCTCCACAACAGGCTCCAGGGACAGGTTGAGAAAAATAGGATAGAGGCCGACCAGCATTTCCTTGGTCAATCTGTTCATGTCAATGGGGACGTTTTGCAGGGGGAGATCCCCGGCTTCAATCTTCGCCAATTGAAAAAACTGATCCAGCAGCTCATACATCGAGCGTGATTTTTTATAAGCGATGTTCATGAATTGTTTCTGCTCCGCACCGCTCAGATTCTCATCGGTTTGCAGTACCTCCAAATAGCCCATCACAGAGGTCAACGGGGTGCGTAAATCATGTGAGATATTCGATACCAGCCGTTTATGCGCGTCCTCTGCTTGCCTTGTACGGGATTCAGCATTTTGCAGACGATCCAGAAGACTGTTAATGCTGGAAGCTAACTTGCGAAGTATAGGGTTTTCGCTAAAGGTCCGAACTCGCTCATTGGGCAGAGTTTGTCCAGGTTCTGTGAAGGTAGTCTTGTTCAAAAGAAACTCATGGACATGATTCAGTTCGCGATGAAGCCGCAGTAAGCGGAAGGCAAGGACAATGGCCAACAGGACAGCAAGCATCAGGCTGATAAGAAGGACAAGAACCGTCATGCTTCACCCCATTTGTAGCCCATTCCCCAGACTGTGATGATATGCCGGGGGAGGGAAGGATCCTCTTCAATTTTGGAGCGCAATCTGCGGATGTGTACAGAAATGGTGTTTTCTGCACCCGCACCTGCATAATCTTCACCCCAGATTCGGGTATATAGATTTTCCCGGGTGAACACTTTTTTGGGATGAGAGGCCAGCAAATAGACGATTTGAAATTCCGTGGCCGTCAGACCGAGGGAGACACCGTTTTGCAGGACTGAGCATTGCTCGGGATCAATTAGAAGATCGCCGCAGGAGATGTATGGATTGCTTTGTTCAAGTAGGGGATCGGCTGAAAAATCAATATACCGCCGGATAAGCGCCTTAGCACGGGCTATTAATTCAAAGATACTGAAAGGCTTAATGATATAGTCATCAGCTCCGCTGCCGAGACCGATGATTTTATCCGTTTCCCCGTCTTTGGCGGTCATAATTAGCACGGGCACGTAGCTGACCGCACGGATTCTTCTCAGCACCTCCAGTCCATCCATACCTGGCAGCATCAGATCGAGCAATACAAGCTGAAAAGGGCCGTTGCTCTCAAAAGCTGCCTTTGCCTCAAGACCGTTCCCGATCCGTATGCATTCCATGCCTTCCTTATGAAAATATCGTTCGAGCAGTCCGGAAATTTCCTGATCATCTTCAATGACAAGAATACGAATCATGTGATTTCTCCTTTGATATGACCGTTTAGCATATTTTTTGCTATTATAATATAATTAAAGCGATTTTTTAGCCGATACTAATCATAGACGGAATTTCAGCTATCATGTAATCTAGAGCATAAGACGTGAATTCACTGTAAAGAATGTAAGAAGGGAGCCGCTGCCGAAATGAATTTAGACAATTGTCCAAAGTGCGGCCGGTTATATGTCAAAAATATCATGGACCTGTGCCAGTCCTGTCTCAAAGAGCTTGAACATCAATATGAAATCTGCGTAGAATATCTGCGCAAAAACAGAGGCACCAATATTCAGGAGCTGTCCGATGCTACGGAGATTCCGATCAAGGAAATCACCCGTTTTATTCGCGAAGGCCGAATTTCCATAGCAAATGCGCCTAATATGATGCTGCCGTGCGAAGTGTGTGGAACCTTGATCCGTGAAGGTCATATGTGCGACAGCTGCCGCTCCCGTCTGACGAAAGATCTTGCGAATGCTGCTAAAGAAAGTGCTGCTGCGGAACCTGTTAAGAAGTCATCTGACGGTGCCTACCGGGCAGTAGATAAGCTCCGCGGTATATAAATTCTGTAAAAAAACGTTTGCAGCTATAAAGAATGTTTCAACGTAGGCCGATAAACTTAGTAAAGATTATCGGCTTTTTTATATCAAAAGGAAGGTGGAAGTTATGAAAATTAACGAGACCGGACGAATTAATGCGATTAATCCGTATCAACGCAGTGCGGAATCGCAAAGGCAGGAACAAATGAAGAAGAGTACGCGTAAAGATGAGGTTTCTATTTCCGACGAAGCTATTAAGCTCTTGCAAGCCCAGAACAGCGGCAAGGTTGATGCAGAACGCGCACTTAAGATTGACAGCTTGAAGCAACAGGTCTCCGCAGGTACCTATGAAGTAGACGCAGCCAAACTCGCAGAGAAACTCGCCCCTTATTTTAAGCAATCCTCCGAGAATTAGGTGAACCCATCCATGACACTTACACCATTGTTAGAATCCTTGGAACGGCTGGATGAAGTACATGTTCATATGCTTGCTCTGGCCGATTTTAAGAGGCAGACCATTAAGGAAAACAAGGTAGAAGATCTTATCAAGATTCTCAACAAGGAATCTAAGCAATTAAAGCTGATCGAACAGCTGGAAGAAGAGCGGGGGCAAGCGGCGTATGCTTTTTTGCGGGGGGTCGGGATAAATTCCAACCTGAACCTCAATCTGACCGAACTATCCCGGCTCGTGTTTGATCTGGAAGACAAACACAAACTGCTGGAGCTCCAGAAGAAGCTTTCAGGAACCTTGCAGAAGCTTAAAGAAGCAAATACGCTGAACCAGCAGTTGCTGCAACAAGCGCTCTCGTATATAGATTTTTCGATTGAAAGCATGTCTTATTATTCTGAGACAGAAGCTACTTATCATCATCCGGCGGGAAAATTAGCTGGGGTGCAACGCTCCGGACTTTTTGATTCTCGGGCCTAATTTTGGAGGAGTAAAAGATGACTTCAACTTTTCACAGTATTGAAACCGCCAAACGAAGCCTGAATACACAAACGGCAGCGTTAAATACAACAGGACATAACATCGCCAACGTAAATACGGAAGGCTACTCAAGACAGGTTGTGAAGATGCAAGCCTCGCTTTCAATGGAAGCTTATGGATTCTTGCGCTCAACAGCAGCCGGTCAGATGGGTGCTGGGGTCGAATTCACATCGATTGAACGGGTGAGACAGAGTTTTCTGGATGATCAATTCCGCAATGAAAGCTCAAATTCAGGCAGCTGGGATGTCAGATTCGATACCCTGCAAAAGCTTGAATCTATTGTGAATGAGCCATCAGATACTGGTATTCGCAAGGTTCTGGATAATTTCTGGAGTGCCTGGTCTGATCTAAGTCAGGACCCGGAGAATATTACCAACCGTAAGATTATCAAAGAAACGACCCAGGCGCTTACAGATGCAATGAATCAAATCAGCACCCAGTTGGATGCCTTGACCTCTGACCTGACCAGTAATGTTTCTCTCAAAACTACAGAAATTAATTCTTTATTGCAGACTGTAGCAGATCTTAATAATAACATTACCAAACTGGAAGGTTTGGGAGATAATCCGAATGACCTGAGGGATCAGCGTGACTTGGCGATCGATAAGTTGTCCAAGCTTGCCAATGTTCAAGTCACCCAGCTAAACGATGGCTACCAAGTCACTTTAGGCGGACAATTGGTCGTAACCGGTGATCAGGTCACAGCTGTGACAACAGAGAGTCTAAAGGCTGCTTACGACGGCGGGACATTGAATGGCGGCGAAGTCTATGGGATGTTCATGTCCAGAGATAAATACGTCTCCGATTATAAGGTCCAGATGGACCAGTTAGCCAATACCCTTGCTAATGGTGACATTGAAATCACCTTGCCTGCCGGAACAGTTTTACCTGAAGGTACTGTCCTGAATACCGGAGCCAATAACACACCTGTTACATATTCGAATGCGAATAATAACCGGACGATAACAGCGGACACCAAAGTAACCGTCAAAGGAATTAATGGACTGCTGCAATTAGGTTACACTGTGAGCGGCACAACACCGGAGAAGGGGCTCGCACTCTTTACTTCCAAAGATAGTGGAGCAATCACAGCGGGCAATATTACGCTTAATCCGTTAATTGCAACCGACCCTAACAAAATCTCCACATCCATGCGTGTCACTGGGGTTGGCACCACCAACGAGAAGGTTGTTATCGGAAATAACGATATGGCATTAGCTATGGCAGGACTAAAGACAGCCAAATTTGACTTTGGAGCTGCTTTGTCTACACCAGGCACAGTTGATGATTATTTCAGCTCTATAGTAGGACAACTGGGTGTTCAGACACAGGAAGCTGAACGTCAAGCCAAGAATGCGGAACAGCTGACAGAGCAGGTAGCGTTGAATCGTGCTTCAGTCAGTGGAGTATCGCTGGATGAAGAAATGACAGATCTGATCAAGTTTCAGCATGCGTACAGCGCAGCTTCCCGGTTCATGACCACGTTTGATGAGCTCCTTAACAAACTAATTAACGGAACAGGCCGAGTAGGTCTCTAATCTACGGAAGGAGGTACATCAATGTCTATACGCGTAACTCAAGGAATGATGAGTATGCAGACGCTCAGCAATCTGAACAGAAATAACAGCACTAGAAGTGATCTGTCCAATCAGGCCTCCACCGGCCGCAAGATCAATAAGCCTTCCGATGACCCGGTGGGTGTGACATACTCACTTCGTTACAGAGCGGAGCTTGCTTCTAATGAGCAATTCCAGAGCAATGCTGACGCAGCCGTGAGCTGGCTTGATTTTACGGATACAACCATGCAGCAGGCAACAAATGTGATGAAACGGATGAAAGAATTAACGATACAAGGATCTAATGGAACACTACCTCAATCCGGCCGAGATGCAATTAAGTTGGAAATTCAGCAATTAAAAGAACAAATGGGCAATATTGGTAATGCTCAAATAAGAGGAAAGTATATTTTTAATGGTCAAAATTATGATAAGGTTCCATATGAGTTATCTGGCACAGTAACGAGTTTTTCTCAAATTGATACGGATTCTGGTTCGGTTAATTATGCCATTGGTGATCAATCGACATTCCAAGTGAATACTCCAGGTAACGATTTTTTTGGGAAATCTACGGATGCTGATAACGTTTATAAAGTAATGGATAATTTAATAGCTGCACTTGCAAGCGGTGATACGTCACAAGTAGCCGCACAAACTGCTAATATGGACTCGAGAACTAATAAAATGCAGTCTGCTCTGTCTGAAGTGGGAGCGAGGACAAATCGAGTGGAATTGGTTCAGGCCCGGTTAGATGACCGTAATTTAAATTTAACTACGCTGCAGTCCAAGGTAGAGGATGCAGATATTGCCGAAGTGTTAATTAAGTCAACAACTGCTCAGACTATTTATGAGGCTGCTTTAAAATCTTCAGCTCAAATATTACAACCATCGCTAATGGATTTTATGAGATAGACTTGATTCTTTGAAACCGAAATGAGAAGCTATGGACAAAGCAGTCCATAGCTTCTTTTGTTAATATCCCAAGGAGGATGAGAGAATGACATCAGACCACGTACATCATGAGGGAGCAAATTTAACTATAACACCCATATATTCATTTCCAAAAGGATTGCCAGGTTTTGATCAGTTGAAAGAGTTTTTACTTCAGGAGCACAACGAGGTATTCAGCTTATTAAGCGCTGTAGACCAACCAGAGATTAGTTTTATTATGGTTAATCCATTTGATTTTATACCAGATTACGAATTTTCCCTGTCTGATGATACGATGTTGGATATAGAAGTCAACAATCCCGAACAAGTTGCAGTGCGTTGTATCGTGACATGGCATAGTGAGCGAGAGAAGATAACGATTAATTTGCTAGCCCCTCTTATCTTTAATGTTGAATCTTTTAAAGCCAAACAAATTGTATTACAGAATACCATATATACTACTAAACATCCTTTGTGGTCAGAGTCTGAAATAGATGGTGAAGGCGGTGATTCCTGATGCTGGTGCTCACACGAAGAAAAGGGGAGTCTATTGTTATCCAGAATGATATCGTGATTACAGTGCTCTCTGTTGAAGGCGACGTCGTAAAAGTTGGAATCTCTGCTCCGAGGGATATTGATATCTATCGAAAAGAGATTTTCGAAGCTATCCAGCAGAATAACCAAAGTGCAGCTATGGATTTGGAAAAAATAAAGAATGTTATGTCAGATCTCGATGGAACAAACAAATAATAATCATCAGAGATTGAGAAGTATGCATTGATTTGGTATGAATTCCTCTACGGATTAAAAATAATTACTAAAGTCAAAAAAAAAATGATATTGACTATAAACAATGCTACCCGTTAAGTCGATATATAATTTAGAGCGGTAATTCTTCAGGGCGGCCGACCTGTGAAGACGCTAATACCACATGGATGTGGGAATAAAACCATTTCAGGGAGGAAATATCAAATGATTATCAATCACAATCTACCGGCTTTTAACACACACCGTAACATGGGTCTGAATAATGCTGCAGCAAGTAAGAACATGGAGAAATTGTCTTCGGGTCTGAAAATCAACCGTGCCGCTGACGATGCTGCAGGTCTCTCCATCTCCGAAAAAATGCGCGGTCAAATTCGCGGTTTGGAACAGGCACAACGTAACGTTCAAGACGGTATCTCATTCGCTCAAACAGCTGAAGGTGCAATGAACGAAGTTTCCTCCATGCTGACTCGTATGAAAGAATTGAATGTACAAAAACTCAATGGTACTTATGGTGCTGGCGATAAATCTAATATCAATGCTGAATTGAATCAATTAGGTTCGCAAATTGATAGCATCATGTCTAAAACTACATTCAACGGAATCAAAATTACTTCTAATGTTAGTGTACAGGCTGATGACAGTAAATTTACAATTGCTATCGCTGGTGTAGCAACATCTGGCTTTACTGGTCTTAAATCTACAACTGTTCTCTCTAACGTAAGTGTTGCTATTGAAAAAGTTGCAACTCAACGGGCTAACCTCGGTGCTGTACAAAACCGTCTGGAATACACTTCCAACAACCTGGGGACTACTGTTGAGAACTTGACAGCCTCCGAATCCCGTATCCGTGATACTGATATGGCTAAGGAAATGGTTGCTCTCTCCAAGAACAACATCTTGCTGCAAGCATCCCAATCTATGTTGGCTCAAGCTAACTCCGCTCCACAGGGCGTATTGTCCCTGCTTCGTTAATTTTTACTTTAAGCATTTCATTCAAAGATCCTGCATTTGCAGGGTCTTTTTTTTTGTTATTTCATAAACATTTCAACAGGTTGACCGATATATAAAGTAACAGCTTGGGATTATTAACCGGACAATATTATGTAGATAACCTAGAGACAAGCGAGGGATTAGATATGGACTCATGGATTTCTGCCAGTTCAGGAGTAGGTGCACAGGTACAACATCCGGGTTTTGGAAAAAAAGATGTTGTTATGAGTGATGACCCGGCATCATCTATAGCACAGAAGACAACCCAATCTGTGAGTACAGGGGATAGCCAAAAGTCACATGAACAACTAGTTGCAGAACTGCAAAAAGCAATTGATGCCATCCAAGGGCCGCAAAAGTCACTGGAGATCTCTGTACATGAAAAAACGCATGCCATTATGATCAAAGTACTTAACAAGGAGACAGGCGAGTTAATACGCGAAGTGCCACCAGAAAAAATTCTGGATTTAGCAGCACGGATGATGGAGATAACAGGAATAATTGTTGATAAAAAAGTATAAGGAGGCGCTTTATGGTTACAAGAATTAGCGGATTAGCTTCAGGGATGGATATTGACTCTATAGTAAAAAAATTAATGACAGCAGAAAGTGCACCCCTCAATAAATTAAACCAACAAAAACAACTGATGGAGTGGAAGCGTGATAACTATCGTCAAACCAGTGTTAAGCTGGTTTCATTCCTCCAAGATAAACTAGATACGTTAAGTAAAAGCAGCTCCCTCAGTGCACAAAAAGCTACTACGACAGGTAATACAACTTCTGTTAGTGCTATTGCTACACCCTCAGCTAGTGGTTCCCTTGAGGTCACAGTTACTTCATTGGCTACGGCTGCTAGAATAACCTCCTCAGCACCCCCTACCAAAAGTGATGCAACAACCACTGATTGGGGAAATGTTAAACTATCAGCAATTACAGGTTCTGGTATTGATTCCAATAGTACTGCCAAAGTTGCAGTTACAATTGGTGGCGCCAGTATCGAAATAGATCCCCAGACCGAAACTTTAAGTTCTTTTGTTAAAAAGATCAATGACAGTACAACTGCTGGTGTATCTGCTCTGTATGATTCTGCAACTGGTCAAGTATCCATAACAAGCAAGAGCACTGGGGTACAGGGCAATGCTATTAAGTTAGATGGAGCTGGAGCAGCAGTATTTACAGCATTAAAGTTGAATAGCTCATTTTTAAGTGGAGGGGCAGATGCTAAGCTTAATGTTAATGGCATGGAGATTACCCGTTCGACTAACAGTTTTACTATGAATGGCGTTCAACTGACGCTTAATAGCGGCAGTGGAGGGGTCTCTACTAAAATTGAAGTGAACAAAGACGTTGATACACTTGTTTCTGCTGTAAAAGGTTTTGTGGATGCATATAATGAAGTTTTGACCTTTATGAATAGCAAAGTTAGTGAGGAACGTTATACCAAGTACACACCTCTTACTACTGAACAAAGAAAGGATATGTCCGATTCCGAAGCTGAGCTTTGGGACTCTAAGGCAAAGAGCGGAATGCTCAAAAATGATAGTATTTTAACCTCAGCAATCTCAAGCATGCGAACAGCAATCGTAGAAGGAGTTCAGCTAGCTGACGGTTCGAAAATAGACTTTACTCAGTTGGGTATAACAACGGGAACCTATGAAACTAAAGGTAAATTAAGTCTGAATACGGATAAGCTGAAAACAGCATTAGAAAAAAATCCAGATATAATTAATAATTTTCTGGGGAAAAACTATTCAATTTCATCTTTGAATAACACATATACATCAGATGATGGTATATTAGCGCGTATGAAGAAAATCTCTAATTCAACACTTGTGAAATTAGCTGAAACTGCAGGTACATCTAAGATTAGCTCTGATTTAACAGCATCTTTCATGAGTACTAGTATGATGGGGGAAACACTGACTAGCTTGGATAAAAGGATTAGCGAACTTACAGCTAAATTAACAATGAGGGAAACGAACTATTACAAAAAGTTTACAGCAATGGAAACAGCCATAAGTAAGTACAATAATATATCATCAAGTCTAATAAGCTCTTAATAATAAGGGGGAGGAAATTTGATTAACTCGCCGTATCAAAAATATCAACAAGCCCAGGCACAGACGGCATCTAAGCCAAAACTTTTAATCATGCTTTATGATGGTGCTATTCGTTTTGTGAAGTTAGGCATGGATGGCATTTCACAAAAAGATTATGAGAAAGCTAATAATAACCTTTGCAAGGCACAGGCTATTATTAATGAGTTGATCTCAGCTTTGGATTATAATTACCCTATTTCAAATGATTTGCTTAAAGTGTACGAATATATGCAACATAGATTGATTGAGGCAAATGTAAATAAGAAAAATACTCAGGCCGAAGAAGTTCTAGAATATTTAATAGATCTTAGGGAAGCTTGGTTCGAGGCCAGCAAGTCACAGGGATTAAATACGGTGCAAGATGGAAGATAAACATTTCCAGTTACTCTTTACAGAGTTACAGAGAATATCGGCGCAAGCAATAAGTGATATTTTTGCAATGGATGCAGATGAATTAGTGGCATTTGTAGAACGGAAAGAAGAGATTGTATGCGCAATGAAGCCCTATCTATCTTTGATTTCTTCCAAAGATAAACAACTAATTAACCAGATGCTTAAAGATGAGAAAGTTATTGTGGATAGAATGTATGAATTGAAGAATGAAGCTGGAGAATGGCTTCAAAACCTTAGTACCGTCCGTGTTCAACAAAATGCATACAAACAATCTTTTTCGATAGACAGTCTATTCATAGATCATCGTAAGTGATAACAAATAAAATGAAAACCCTCAACCATTTTATGGATGAGGGTTTTCATTTTTAAGAGGTTCATTCTTAGGGGATAAAGTCCGATATATACAATATAAATTAATCCGGAATGGTGGTATCGCCGTGTCATATTTCCAACAGAATCAGGCAGTGTTACGACTACGTTTTCCTCATGTTGCTGATAAAGTATCTAATATAGAAGAGCAAGATATTGAATTAATTAAGTATTCTGAACCGGTTGAAAAAGATGAGAATTGGCTGGAAGCGGTAAGAGGTTCGGTAGGTGACCTAAGTATTATTCTTTTGTATGGATTTGGACAGGGGATTAGCATAGCTGATTTAGTGGAAATGTATCCAGATCGTTTATTATTTGTATACGAACCAAATGAAGAAAATTTCCATGATAGTTTGAATACGATGGATTTAACGCTGATATTGGAGCATCCAAATCTATATTTTTTAGCGGTTGGTAAATCACAGTTAAAAGCTCTATTTCATTCTATTTCTACACACATGCGTAAAGATATGGCTTTTGTAGCGTTAAGACATTACCTGGAGCGCAACGCGGATTCTCTCCAAGATATAAAAAAGAAATTTCAAGAGTACTCTGAAACGTTTGATTCAAACAAACTTACACGAAATTTATTTCGTAGGGATTGGATCCGAAACAGTATGTATCATATGGCAGGAATGCTGTCTTCGCCAAGTATTAAAGAATTCTATAAAGAATATGAAAATGCTACAGCTGTTATCATTGCTTCAGGCCCATCTTTGCAAGCGGATATTGAATGGGTAAAGCGAATCAAACCCCATGCGTTAATTATATCTGCTGGTTCAAGTATTCAAGCATTAGTCAAGAATGGAATAGAACCCCATTTAGCTACTCTTTTAGATGGTGGAGCCATTAATAACAAAGTTTTTGCGGATCCTGCTGCTTTAAAAGCTCCTTTTCTATTTGTTTCATCATCTTATTACGGAATTTCAGATAAAAAAGATAAGCACAAGATTCACGCTATCGTTAAAAATGATGAAGTTGCACAATACTATATGGGTATAGAAGCCGATGAGGCTGAGATCATACCAACCTCAACAGTGACTGGAACTGCTATACAAGCGGCAGTATGGTTAGGGGTCAAAAGAATTGTCATGATGGGGCAGGATCTCTCCTTCCCGAATAAAAAGTATTATGCTGATGGTGTTGGTCATAGTGAACTTAATATACTAAATGCTATGGTGAAAAATTCTGATCACAAGGTATTAAGTGTTCAAGGAAATTACAATGCTACTAGTTCGGCTTTTATGTCCATGAAAGACGGATTGGAGAATCTAATTTTATCTCTTCCTGATATAGAATTCATAAACTCTACTCGTAATGGCGCTGTAATTGAAGGAACTTTGTGGAAACCAATTGAGCAAGTATATGAGCTGTTAGCTGATGAAATTATAGATCAAAGAGCAATAGAAAATAAAATTGATAATAAAGAGTTTGCTGGATATAATGAAGCACTTGAAAAAGTGGAAAACAGAATTTCTTCAACCTTACGTGATTTTCCTGAGATTATTCGGGAGTTCAAAATCCTCAAGAAATTATTTAGTGATATAAGAGAACTTAGTCGTACCAATCCTCTTAAATGTCAGCGTAAAATCGTGAAAATTGAGCAAGTATGGGGTGGTGTTGTAAACCGTCCTTGGTTTGAAGCATTGATTGAAACATTATTGCCTATAGAATTGCAGGAATACGATAGGGAATTGCCCTCTATTATATTGGAGAAAAACTTAGTGCAAAAATGTAATCTTATTGATAAGTATCTTGGAACACTGGTTAAACAAATTGAAAGTGAAATTCCCTTCCTGGAAGAAGTATTTATAGAATCCTTGCGAAGAATTGAAGCATTAAGCGATAAAGTACAAGGGGGCAGATAACTTGGAAGAGGGACTTTATAATGGAAAGAGGATATTAGTAACTGGTGGAACAGGTACGATAGGCCGCCACTTAATACAAAGGCTATTAATGGAAAACCCGAAGGTTATACGTGTCTTTAGCCGGGACGAACACAAACAATATGAAATGGGTATAGATTTCAAACAAGATTCAGAACATTTAAGATTCCTAATTGGAGATGTTAGAGATCAGCAGCGTCTTAACAGAGCCATGGAAGATATTGATTATGTATTTCATTGTGCAGCCATGAAACATGTTCCTGCATGTGAATACAATCCTTTCGAAGCAGTGCAGACAAATGTAATAGGGACGCAGAATGTTATTCAAGCGGCAATCGAAAACAAAGTGAAGAAGGTATTGTTTATTAGCACAGATAAAGCTATTTCTCCCACAAATACTTATGGTGCCACTAAATTAACAGCAGAGCGCTTAATTTCGGCTACAGAATATCATAAAGGAGCAAAGTCTACAATTTTTTCATCTGTACGCTTTGGAAATGTAATGGGTTCCAGAGGATCTGTTATTCCTTTATTTCAGAAACAAATATCCGAAAAACGTATGATTACACTGACTGATCCAAATATGTTAAGGTACATGATGACTCCTTCTCAAGCTATTGAACTTATACTAAAGGCTAATGAGATGGCCTTAGGTGGAGAAGTATTTGTGTTAAAAATGCCACTAATAAAAATAGGTGAACTAGCTGAAGTTCTTATAGAAGACGCTAAAATAAGAAATGGAATTATCGAAGAAATTATTATTGATGTAATAGGACTTCGTCCAGGAGAAAAAAGGTTTGAAGAACTGATGACAGATGATGAGGCTATAATTGCTTATGAGACTTTTGATATGTACATTATCCCGCAATTTGGGATGAGTAATTCTAGTCACTGGAGAGAGTATGATAAAGTCCTGGAGAAACCTTTTCCAAATGAAGCCCAAATTATTAAAAAAGATCAAATAAAAGATTGGTTGATTACAGAGCAAATAATGTAAGGTGATAAATGATGCGCTTGAATTGTTTTTAAACAGCTACATGGAACAGAATAAATCAAAGGAAGTTATTTGATGAAGTATTTTATTCGTGCAGATGCATCGGAGAAATTAGGTATAGGACATGTTATGAGATGTCTAGCATTAAGTTCAGAACTCATTGAACAAAAGCATGAAGTGATATTCATCAGTAGAGAGCTTAACCCATTTGTTTCTGAATTAATTAATATGCAGGGTTGCTCAATTATCCAAATTGAACCCCCATTACTCTTGGGAAGTGCTTTGGAATCAGAGCTTATTATCCAACTCATCAATAAGAACTATAGACTAACAAAAGAAGATTGGTTAATTATTGACCATTATTCTCTGGATTACAGGTTTGAATCTCACCTTAGAAGCTTGTTTAATAATATTTTGGTCATTGATGATCTAGCTGATAGATTTCATGATTGTAATATTTTACTGGATTCTGGCCTAGACAAAACTAAGGAGATTGAATACAACAGGTTAATTCCTAATTCAGCAATAAAACTCTTAGGCCCGTCGTATGCTTTACTTAGGAGAGAGTTTTCCGATGTGAGTCAAACTATAAATAATATTAACGAAGAACGTGTACGGAATATTTTGGTTTGTTTTGGCGGAACGGATCCTACGAACGAAACACTAAAAACGATCAGAGCTTTGGAACCTTGTCTAAACGATATTAGTAACGTTAAAATTATCTTAGGAAAGACGAATCCTCATATAAAGGAACTAACAAATTTATATAAGAAAAATAATAAACTGCAATTCTTAATCCAACCAAGCTCAGTTGCATTAGAAATGGCTTCTTGTGATTTAGCAATCTGCGCAGGTGGAAGTATGACCTGGGAAAGATATTGTCTGGGTTTGCCCGGAATAGTCATAGCTATAGCGGATAACCAATTAAAAAATGCTCAACAAGGTCAATTAATGGATATAGATAAGTATTTAGGCTTTCATCAATTTGTAACAGAGGAAGATATTAGACAGACATTTGAAAGTATAATTCATTCAAAATCGTGGCTTCAAAGTGCTAGGCAAAAAGCTAGGATGATAGTTGATGGTAAAGGGGTATCGAAGGTAGTGGATCTATTAAGCATGAAGCAGAATCCCCTAGTGCTACGAGATGTAGAACGGAATGAAATTTTATGGATGTGGGAATGCCGGAATGATGCTGAATCAAGGTCCAATTCAGTTCATACTGATGAGATACCCTATAGCGAGCATGTCAAATGGGTAGAACAAAGTAAATCAATGTTAAATAGAAAATTGATGATTGCTTGGGATGGAGAATTTAAGATTGCAGTGGTGAGATTGGATAAAGATGGCGATAGTGCTATTGTTAGTCTAAATGTGGCAAAGGAGCATCGAAACAAAGGGAATGCTCTGGAAATATTAAGAGAGCTTGAAACTACAGTAATAAAGTGGGATCGCAGGATCCATACCTTACATGCCCTGATAAGAACAGAGAATACAGCTTCAATAAGGGTGTTTTTAAAAGCAGGTTATAAACAATGTAGCAATGATAATGAATTCATAAAGATGCAAAAAAAATTGTTTGAAGAAGAAGGTTAGAAGATGAGGATAGATGACATGAATATAATTATAGATGGCAGAGTAATTGGGAAGGGATTTAAACCATTTATCATCGCAGAGATGTCTGGAAATCATAATCAGTCTTTGGAACGAGCGTTGTCCATTGTAGAGGCTGCTGCAAAAACAGGAGTGGACGCTATTAAGTTGCAAACGTATACCGCTGATACAATGACACTTAATGTTGACTCCTCAGACTTTATGATTAGTGAGGAGAAAAGCTTATGGAGAGGGAATTCATTATACAATTTGTATAAACAAGCATACACTCCGTGGGAATGGCATTCAGAGATCTTTAGAAAGTGTAAAGAATTGGGTCTCATTGCCTTTAGTTCACCTTTTGATGAGTCAGCAGTAGATTTTCTAGAAACGTTAGAGGTGCCTGCATATAAGATTGCCTCTTTTGAGAATACAGATCTTCCACTGATTAAAAAGGTGGCTGCTACTGGTAAACCTATAATTATGTCTACAGGTATGGCGTCTGCTGCTGAATTGGATGAGGCAGTACAGACTCTTAGAGAGTCAGGGTGTGAACAGTTAGTACTATTAAAATGTACTAGTACTTACCCCGCAGAGCCTACTAATTCAAATCTTGCAACCATCCCACACATGAAACAGCTATTTAATTGTGAAGTAGGATTATCGGATCACACTTTAGGAATTGGAGTATCGATAGCAAGCGTTGTTCTGGGAGCAACCGTAATCGAGAAACATTTTACATTATCAAGAGCAGAGGGCGGTGTGGATTCTGCTTTTTCTATGGAACCTCACGAAATGAAAAGTTTAGTTGAAGAAACTACAAAGGCATGGCAGTCGATAGGTCGGATTTCCTATGGTGCTACCGAAAGTGAAAGGGATTCACGGAAATTAAGAAGATCTATTTATGCATCTGAAAATATAAAAAGCGGTGAGAAGATTAGTATGGGAAATATAAAAATAATTAGGCCTGGTTATGGCCTCCCGCCAAAATTTTTAGATATGGTAATGGATAGAACTGCTGCGGTAGATATCCCAAAAGGGACACCAATAACTTGGGATTTAATCTAGTAGACTAAAAAATCGGGGTGCATGATGAACTTTGTTGCCATTATTCAAGCTCGTATGGGATCTACCCGTCTCCCAGGCAAGGTGTTAATGCCGCTTGGTGATACTTGTATTCTTGATTACGTTGTTACTCGTTGCCAAAAGATTCAAAAAGTTTCGCAAGTGGTAGTCGCTACTTCAATTTTGAAACAGGATGATGATATTGAAAATTGGTGTAAATTAAATGGTGTGAGTTGTTTTCGTGGTTCGGAAGAGGATGTATTAGAACGGTACTATGTATGTGCTCAAAACTATAAAGCCGATTATATATTACGAGTAACAGCTGATTGCCCATTCGTAGATTATGAGTTAGCCAGTTTAATGATTGAAGCTATGGTAACTAATCCATCCGATATATTGTTATATGAGGGGCAGATACCCCGTGGGTTGGCTGTTGAAGTGATTTCCTTACAAGCATTGGAAAAGGTTAATCTTCAAGGGACTGAGTCTAGGCATCGTGAACATGTCACTTATTATGCCTACGAAAACAAAGAAAATTTCACCTGTGTCTCGTTAAAGTTACCTAAATATTTAGATCACCCTCAATTAAGAATAACAGTGGATACCCCTGAGGATTATGAGGTTTGCCAATTGATAGCAGAAAAGTTTGTGGATAATAATACAATTAGCTCTGCGGAAGTGATTCAATATCTTTTGGATTTTCCCAAGGTATCTGAGATTAATGCACACATAGAACAAAAACCTGTAATTTAAAAATTAATTAAGTTTATAGGTAATCATGTATATCTAAAAGGAGTGGGGATAATAAATATTTTACTTACTGGAGGAGCCGGTTTTATCGGTCGTTGGGTTGCAAAGAGGTTATTGGACGAAGGGCATCAGTTATGGATTATAGACGACCTATCTAATGGTCGAGAAGAAAATATTGAGGAATTCCGCGAACATGCGTGTTTACATCAATTTATTAATGGAACAATCCTAGATGTTGCTCTTTTAAGTCGTTTGTTTAGTGAAAACAATTTTGAAGTATGCTACCATTTGGGTGCTTCAATTAATGTACAGGATTCCATTGATAATCCATCCACCACATTTAATAACGACACTGTAGGCACATTTAATATTCTGGAGCAATGCCGTAAATATCGTACTAAAGTGGTATTTATGAGCACCTGTATGGTATACGACCAATGCAGCAAAGGAGACGGTATATCAGAGCTACATCCTACAAAGCCAGCCTCCCCTTATGCTGGCGCAAAGGTTGCCGCCGAGAATATGGTTCTCTCGTATTTTTATGCTTATAATCTGCCTACGGTGGTAATACGTCCCTTTAATACTTACGGACCGTTCCAAAAGACAGGTGGAGAAGGCGGAGTAGTTGCGATCTTCATTAAAAATCAATTGAGTGGTAAGGATCTTAATATTTATGGAGAAGGTACGCAAACTCGTGATCTTTTGTATGTAGAGGACTGTGCTAAGTTTGTAACAGCGGCAGGTTTCTCCGATACAGTAAACGGAGAGATTGTAAATGCTGGATTAGGACGGGATATTGCAATTAATGATTTGGCACTGCTTATTGCAGGAGATTCATCGCGAATTAAGCATATAGAACATATTCATCCGCAGAGCGAAATTCAGAAGTTACTATGTAATTCGTCGAAGGCCAAGCTTCTGCTGAATTGGGAGCCGGAAATTAGTTTGGAAGAAGGAATTGCACGTACTACCGAATGGATTAAGTCTGGAGGTCTTGATTAAAATAAAGAAGCTCAAGGGGGAGACTTAGTGTCTGATAAATCTAATGGATTTTCTACCAATCCGGTTCGCTCAACGATGTTGCCATATGGACAGCAATGGATTGACGAACAGGATATTGAAGCTGTTGTAGAAGTACTTAAGGGAGATATGATTACCCAAGGGCCTGCTATCGAAGCGTTTGAGAATAAGGTTGCTGCGTATGTAGGAGCTAAGTATGCTGTTGCTTTCACAAATGGAACTGCTGCGCTTCATGGAGCTTGTTTTGCTGCTGGGATCGGGGAAGAGGATGAAGTGATTACTACACCCATTACTTTTTTGGCCAGCAGTAATTGTGTACTCTACCAGGGCGGGACCCCGGTGTTTGCAGATATTGACATGAACACGTATAACGTAGATCCAGCAAAGATAGAATTGAAAATTACAGAACGGACAAGGGCGATTATAGCTGTAGACTTCACGGGGCAGCCTGTAGAAATTGATCGGATTTCAATGCTTGCTCGTGATCGGCAACTGGTGCTCATTCAAGATGCAGCCCATTCTCTTGGAGCTAGTTTCGGGGGGCGAAAGATTGGTTCATGGGCAGATATGACAATGTTTAGCTTCCATCCTGTTAAGCATGTAACAACAGGGGAAGGGGGCATTATCACAACCGATAATGAAGAGTATTATCGTAAGCTTATGCTATTTCGCAGCCATGGGGTGACTAAGATTCCGGGAGAACTGACTAAGAATGAAGGACCTTGGTACTATGAAATGCAGGAGCTAGGATATAATTACCGAATGACGGATTTGCAAGCTGCACTAGGTGTAAGTCAGATGGATAAATTGGATGGTTTCATTGCAAGAAGGCGTGAGATTGTATCAATGTACAATGAACGGCTGAGTAATTTACCAGGTGTTATAATTCCGATGCAGCATCCTAAAGCGGAATCCAGCTGGCATCTCTACGTTATACGTATTCTACCCGCATCTTCTCAAGGAAGCCGTCGGGAGTGGTTTGAGGCACTTCGTGCAGAAGGAATCGGTGTCAACGTACATTATATTCCAGTGTATCTCCAACCCTTTTATAAAAAAATGGGTTATCAGTCAGGTTTATGTGAAAATGCAGAGCGTTATTATGAAACTGCAATAACGTTGCCTTTATTCCCAAAAATGAGCAATAGTGATGTTGATGATGTAGTAGCAGCTCTTGTGAAAGTATCCAATAGATTTTCTTGAAAAAGAGTTATTTTTAATGAAGGATTCTATTCAAAGTTTAAGGAGATATTATGAATCTCACAAGTGAAATTCTAAAAGATTTAATTTATAACTCCGACCTTTCATAGGACAAAGTATTAAACAGTTAGAAAATCGTTTTTTGAAATAAGGAGATCTGAAAAGGATTATGCACTGAAAGATATTATTGCTGCAATAGATGATAGTTCAAAGTCAATGAACTGGAAGTTAGAGTGCTATATCCTTTCTTTTTTACTAGACTACTCTGGAGAAGAAAAATACTTGAATAAATAAATGTATCATTTAGAGTCCAATCCTGAAATTGATACCAATGAGTATAACTTCTTGTACTGGCAGCTAACCAAAACTATGTTTGTGTCACCCAAATTAAATACGAAGAATTTTCAGATTCGGATGCGGATGATATATGCTCAAATGTTAAATTTTTTAATGAACAGTTCAACAGGAAAACAATTGGATTCCTTCGGACGAGAGGGATCAAGGGTAGTTATCGTTATGACTGGCCAATTGACGTCGCTGCAGCATGCTCCTAGGCAAATTGCTTTAGAAAATTGCTATACACTTATTAAAAATTATAATAAGAAAGTGTTACTGATAAATGCTGCTAATATGCCTAGAAGTTTTCTTCACTCCCTGATTCAATAGATTAATAGTGGGTTAAATTACAATAAACTATGCTGTGCTATTGTGGTTTTCAATAAGAGTCTTTTGTAGAATAATGGTGAAAGCAATAACTTAATGTTTTAATGGTATTTTATTGCAAGTAAACATTTTCTTTTCCAATTGACAATAAAGAAGCAGCGGTGGTATAGTCGACTTGTGAGCAAGACTCACGTTCATCTGATGACGAAGGGAATGTTTAATCAATGGAAGGTAAAGTTAAATGGTTTAACGCAGAAAAAGGTTATGGCTTCATCGAAACTGCCGATGGTGGCGACGTATTTGTACACTTCTCCGCGATTCAAACTGACGGTTTCAAGACTTTGGATGAAGGACAATCCGTAGAGTTTGATATCGTAGAAGGCGCACGCGGACCACAAGCAGCTAACGTCATCAAATTATAATCATCCGGCGAAGCCGACCTACATATATGGTAGATGGTTAGCAATTGAGACTACGCTAGCGCGGACCTTGGGATTACTCCCGAGGTCCTTTTTTGTTGTTCAGGTAATTAACAGAGTAGCAAAATAAGAAAGAATGAGCGTAGGTTAAATCAACAGTTCCCAACATTTTACCAATTTTTTGTTAGATTCACCCTTGTAGAGGGTAATGTAAGACGTTGGGCTCTCAATGTGCCTCGACATACACAACTATGGCGTATGCTTCCGGGAGGATGTGGAAGAAGCGATGAGTGAAGCCTATGCCCATCAAACACTCAGGAGGATGAACAGCTGAATGAAGAAAACATGGCGTGGATTTATGACCGTACTACTTGGAGTTAGCATGTTGTTCGGGGCTCTGGGCAGTGTTTCTGCCGCTTCTGTGCCAAAGGATATTAAGGGACACTGGGCACAAAGCCAACTGCAGAACTGGCTGGACAAAGGATATTTGGGTGGATACCCTGATGGTACGGTTAAGCCCAATAAGGTGATTACCCGGGGCGAATACGTTGCTTTTGTAAACCGCCTCTTTGGATTCACGGATACGGCGGCTATCAGCTTCAAGGATCTTCAAAAATCCTACTGGGCTTACAATGAAGTAGCGAAAGCTGTAAAAGCCGGATATATCGCCGGTTTTAGCGACAAAACCTTTCGCCCTTTAAGTCCGCTGACAAGACAGGAAGCAGCAGCAATTACTGCCAGATTACTTAGTCTGAACACAGGCAGCACTACACTTGCATTCAAGGATAGTGCCCAGATTTCTGTGTGGGCACGGGGATCCGTTGCTGCGGTAGCCAATAAGAAGATTATCAACGGGTATACAGACGGAACCTTCGGCCCTAAGAAATCGCTAACAAGAGCCGAAGCGGTTACCATCATCGGAAATTCGGTAGCTAACCGGCCGGGTGGCTCTGGTGGTACTGTAACACCTACACCTACACCTACGCCAACAACAGCGCCAACCGCGACACCTGCACCTTCGGCAACACCTGCACCAACGCCAATTCCAACTAGCGGTACAGGCGGAGGCAGTGGTGGTGGAGGAGGCAATGGCGGTGGCATCACTGTTCCATCTGTAAGTGGTGTAACCTACGGCCATGTTGGTGTTGTTACAGCAGATGTGTATCTTACACCTTCAGTGACTGGCGATGTCTATTATGTTGTGGCACCTTACAGCAGTACTGTATCGGCACCGAGCGCTTTGCAGATTAGAGACGGCCTGAATAGTGCCGGAACAGCTGGTGTCAATAGCGGAAAGACAGCAGCGACGGGCAATACAACGGTATCTTTCTCTGTGTATGGCTTGCAGGCGGGTACTGAGTATGCAGCTTATGTAACGCTTGCTGATTCATACGGAAACTGGTCAGAAGTATCGACACTGCGTTTAACCACTGCTGCAAGCAGTGCAACGTCCATTACTGCTGTTAAGCCAGGAGAGATAGGCACAGTTACAGCAGATGTTTATGTCACCTACGGGCAAGCAAGTGGAACTGCTGCACCGGTAAGATATGTGGTGTTGCCGGCTAATGCAGCTGATCCGAGTGCAGCTCAAATTGCCCAAGGAAAAGATAGTGCAGGAACAGCGCTGTCAGCTCCTTGGACGGGTTTAATCAGTCCTGCACCTGCTCCTGGAGTAAGACAGACGCTGGGCTTAACCGGCCTGACTGCGAATACCAGCTATAAGGTATATCTCATTACCGGCAGTGAAAAGACATGGTCACCGGTGGAGATCCTGCGCATTCATACGAAGTAGAAGTAACTGACTTTGGTCCGGAAGGGTAATTAATAACTACCCCTTCCGGGCCAATTGTGTATTTTCGGGGAATTCATAGCATCTTATGTTAGCTAAATGTAAAGGCTGTCATGATTTGTTTTTTACTTAGCGCTGACAATTTGGTATAATGAAAATGTAAACAAAGGAGGAGTGCCCATGCAATTCAGCATTCGAGGTCAACAAATTGAAGTGACCGACGCTTTGAGAGAATATGTTGATAAGAAGCTCAGCAGACTTGAGAAGTATTTCGATGCACCCCCTACCTCAGAAGGATATGTGACGCTTGGCGTTGTCCGCGGCCTTCATACGGTGGAGGTAACCATTCCACTGGCAGGTGTGACGCTTCGTGCCGAAGACCGCAGTGATGACATGTACGCTTCCATTGATGCTGTTGTGGACAAGCTGGAACGCCAAATCCGCAAGCACAAGACCAAACTTAATCGTAAGTTCCGCCAGGAAGGAAGCCTGAAGACGCTGTTTGTAGAAGGATCCCCTAGTGCTGTTGCCGTAGAGGAACAGGATTATGATGATTTGGAAGTTGTACGTAACAAGCGGTTTACCTTGAAGCCTATGGATGTCGAGGAAGCGATCCTGCAAATGAACATGGTTGGACATAATTTCTTTGTGTTCTCCAACATCGACACTTCTGAAGTGAGTGTTGTTTACAAACGGAATGACGGAAAGTATGGCTTGATTGAACAGAACTAGATTCTGAAAATCAACAAGGCAATAGCTGAGGCGGCGGTAATCGTTTCAGTCTGACGTAGAAAATTAACCGAGCCCCTATTCGTGTGAATCGAATAGGGCTCTTGTGCGTATATAAACGGAGACAGAAAAAAGGGCGACATTGCCCTCCAAAGGTAGAGCGGCATTTCAGCGAAAATATGAAGTTAAAACGCGACTGAACTTTTTTTGTAAAATAAGGTTGCGGCCTGCTCGTATTGCGGCATCTCTTACAAACTGTTACAATTTATGAAGCAGCGGAATCGAAATAATATATGGCCCTTTCAATTTTGTGGGATGGGCTCGATTCCACCATCTGTGTTGCATGAAAGGGGTTAACCATGCTAGGACTTGTAAAGAAAATATTCGGCGACACCAATGAACGGGATGTCAAACGTCTAATGAAGACGGTCGAAGTAATTAATGGACTGGAGCCGGATTTTGTGGCGCTTTCGGATGAAGCGCTCAAAGCTAAGACTGAAGAATTCCGCGCCCGTATTGAGAAGGGCGAAACCTTGGAAGAGATTCTTCCCGAGGCCTTTGCAACCGTACGCGAAGCTTCCAAACGGACGCTGGGCATGCGGCATTTTGACGTACAGCTGGTTGGGGGAATGGCGCTGCATGAAGGCCGGATCTCCGAGATGAAGACAGGTGAAGGTAAGACACTGGTAGGAACGCTGCCGGTATATTTGAATGCATTGCTGGGTAAAGGCGTGCATGTTGTAACCGTAAATGACTATCTCGCTCAGCGCGACAGTGCGCAAATGGCACAAATCTATAACTTCCTGGGCTTGACCGTCGGGGTGAACCTGAACGGTATGGACCATGCTGATAAACAAAGCGCTTATGCCTGCGATATTACGTATGGCACGAACAATGAATTCGGCTTCGACTACCTGCGTGACAACATGGTGCTCTACAAGGAGCAAATGGTACAACGCCCGCTATACTTCTGTATTATTGATGAGGTTGACTCCATCTTGATTGATGAAGCCCGTACCCCTCTTATTATTTCCGGACAGGCTGAGAAATCGACAGAGTTGTATTACGCCGCAGACCGTTTCGTGAAGAAGCTGACTGCTGAAGAGG
This sequence comes from Paenibacillus sp. IHBB 3054, assembly GCF_051594305.1. NCBI lineage: Bacteria > Bacillati > Bacillota > Bacilli > Caryophanales > Paenibacillaceae > Paenibacillus > Paenibacillus sp. IHBB 3054. Next base: position 178,970 of record NZ_JBOFBG010000005.1, read on the forward strand.
ACTACACGATTGATATTAAAGTGAAGTCCGTGGCTTTGACCGAGAAGGGTGTCGCTACGGCAGAACGTGCTTTTGGCATTGAGAATCTATATGACCATGCCCATGTAACCTTGAATCATCATATCGTACAAGCCCTCAAGGCCAATGCTATTATGCGCCGCGATGTGGATTATGTAGTAAATGATGAAGAGGTTGTTATTGTCGATGAATTCACGGGCCGCCTGATGGCCGGACGCCGTTATAGTGACGGACTGCATCAAGCGATTGAAGCCAAGGAAGAGATTCAGGTACAGAATGAGAGCATGACGCTCGCTACAATTACGTTCCAGAACTACTTCCGGATGTACCGTAAGCTGGGTGGTATGACAGGTACTGCGAAGACGGAAGAAGAGGAATTCAAGAAGATCTACGGGCTGGAAGTTCTCCAGGTGCCGACCAATAAACCTAACAAACGTGATGATATGCCAGACGTCGTGTACAAGAGCGAAAATGGCAAATTCAACGCTGTAGTAGCGGAGATTGTAGAGCGTCACAAAAAGAACCAGCCGGTACTGGTAGGTACAGTATCCATCGAGAATTCCGAACGCGTATCTGAAATGCTGAAACGCAAGGGTGTTAGACACCAGGTACTGAACGCCAAACATCACGAGGCGGAAGCAGAAATTATCTCTCATGCCGGACAACCGGGAACAGTAACTATCGCTACGAATATGGCTGGCCGTGGTACGGATATTGTACTGGGTGAAGGTGTGACCGATCTTGGTGGCCTGCATATTATTGGTACGGAGCGGCATGAATCCCGGCGGATTGATAACCAGCTGCGTGGACGCGCGGGACGTCAAGGCGACCCGGGTTCAACTCAATTTTATCTGTCGCTTGGCGACGAACTGATGAAACGCTTCGGAGCGGACAATGTCCTGAATATGATGGACCGTCTCGGATTTGAAGAAGATCAGCCGATTGAGAGCCGTATGATTACCCGTGCAGTGGAATCTGCCCAGAAGCGGGTAGAAGGCAACAACTTTGATATCCGTAAGGTCGTATTGCAATATGATGATGTAATGAATCAGCAGCGTGAGATTATCTACAAACAACGCCGCGAAATTCTGGAGTCTGACAACATTAAAGATATCGTAGTGGAAATGATCAAACCTGTCATTGACCGTGTGGTTAACGCCCACTGTAGTGATGATATTCCGGAAAACTGGGAGCTTCAAGAGGTTGCTGATTATGTAAACAGCAAACTGTTGGAAGAAGGCGTTTTGACACGTGACGATCTCTGGGGCAAGGAAGTTGAAGAGATCATCGAGTACATCTTCACCCGTGTGCTGGAGAAATATGCAGCCCGTGAAGAACGTCTGGGTGCCGAACTGGTACGCGAATTCGAGAAGGTTATCGTACTTCGTTCCGTAGACAGCAAATGGATGGATCATATTGATGCGATGGATCAGCTTCGTCAAGGGATTCACCTGCGCGCTTACGGCGGTACCGATCCGCTTCGCGAATATCAATTCGAAGGCTTTGAAATGTTCAATGCCATGACCGCCAGCATTCAGGAAGAAGTAGCGACCTACATTATGAAGGCACACATTGAGACGAATCAGGAACGCCAGTCGGTAGTGGAAGAGGACAAAATCTCCACTAATGCCGAGCCTGCCGAGAAACGTCCGGTGCATGTGGAGTCTGCGATTGGGCGCAACGACCCTTGCCCTTGCGGAAGCGGCAAGAAGTATAAGAACTGCCACGGACAGAACGCGTAAGACATAGTTAGTACTTGATTTTATGATTCTGTTAAAACAGTGAGCGAGTACGAAGTGGCGAGTGCATTTTAATGCTTCGCGCTTTAGGTCTTGTCCATTGCTTCAAAGGTTATAATGACAATAAAATGCGGCTGGGCCCGGGGGACTCCCCCGTTTTGCGGCCCGGCCGCTTTTTTGGACTTTGGGATCTTTTGGTGACCATGAAGCGGAGCAGAAGGAACTGTTCTTGAGAACTTTAACCATGAAGGTGAGAGTAACGGAGGGGAAGTTTGGAACTGTAGGAGCGGTAGCGTCCGCCTTTATGTTTGGATTTCTACCGTGACTATATAAATTAAACTTAAATACTTGAGATAAGGAAAAGGAGCAATGGAGGGGGATTTTGGAACTGGAGGAGCGGTAGTATCCGCCTTTGTCTTCGGATTTCAACCGCAAATAGCGGTATAAATCAAGAAATCTGAAGACAACAGCGGCCGGAAGTCCAAACATTCCCCGCAGTTACGGGCATCACCGAATAATACGCTTTGTTCTGAAGAACAATTCCGCCAGCGAAGCGCGTTGGACTCCCATGTCGCCTAAGTCCAATAAGCCGCCCGGCGCAACCACTTATTTTTGAAAGGTGAAGTGAACCATATGATCGATGCTAACGTGAAGCAAGACCTGCGTGAAATAGGCAAGAAACTAACCAACCTTAGGGGGTCTCTTTGACTTAGATCTGAAGCAGGAGATGATCGCAAACTTTGAGGAGAAAATGGCTGCTCCCGGATTTTGGGATGATCCCGAAAAGGCGCAAGGTGTAATCGGCGAGATGAACGCGGTAAAGTCCAGCGTGGATCAGTATGAGAAGCTGCAGCAGGATTATGAAGATGCCGCAATGATGGCTGAGCTTGCCGATGAAGAAGGCGATGACGCCCTGGCAGCAGAGATTGCCGGAACCATCCGCAGTGTGGGCAGTAAAGTCGATGAGTTCGAGCTTCAGCTGTTGCTGAACCAGCCGTATGACAAGCTGAATGCAATTTTGGAGCTGCACCCGGGTGCTGGCGGAACGGAATCCCAGGATTGGGGACAGATGCTGCTGCGGATGTATACGCGGTGGGCGGAAAAGCACGGATTTAAAGTAGAGGTGCTCGATTATCTGCCGGGTGATGAAGCGGGGATTAAGAGTGTTACACTGCTGATCAAGGGTTTTAATGCCTATGGCTATTTAAAGACTGAAAAAGGGGTCCACCGGCTGGTGCGCATTTCACCGTTCGACTCTTCCGGAAGACGTCATACTTCTTTTGTCTCGTGCGATGTCGTTCCGGAAATATCCGATGATGTAGAGGTGGAAATCCGTACAGAGGATCTGAAGATCGATACGTACCGGGCGAGCGGCGCAGGCGGTCAGCATATCAATACAACCGACTCTGCCGTGCGGATTACCCACTTGCCGACAGGTGTGGTGGTAACCTGCCAGAACGAGCGCTCGCAGATCAAAAACCGGGAACAGGCCATGAAGATGCTCCGTTCCAAGCTGTATGAGCGTAAACTACAGGAACAACAGCAGCATTTGGATGAGATCCGTGGCGAGCAATCTGATATTGCCTGGGGAAGCCAGATTCGCTCTTATGTGTTCCATCCCTATAGCATGGTAAAGGATCACCGCACTTCCGTGGAAACCGGGAATGTCGGAGCGGTCATGGACGGCGATTTAGATCTGTTCATTGACGGGTACTTGCGGAGTCAAATCAAAACAGAGGTTGAATAAGCGGAACTGTATTCCTACGCGTCTTCGGAGGTGTAGGAATTTTTGTGATGCAAGAATGAAATACCTGTAATTCCCGCAAAGTAGATGAAACGCTTATATAAGCAAGATCACATCTTAAGGAGAAAAGGCATACATGCAAAAAATCAATTCACGCAACAAACCCCCGTTGATCCCGCTGAACGGGCCGCTGCGCCATACCGTAGATATTGTGCTCATCCTGGTCGGGTCGCTGATTACCGCGCTTGCTTTTAATCTGTTTTTCTTGCCGAACCAGATTGCATCCGGCGGGGTATCGGGATTGTCCGTGCTTGCCGAAGCCTGGTTTAGTGCGGAGCCGGCATTTACGCAGTGGGCGCTGAATATCCCGCTGTTTGTGCTGGGGATCATCTTTCTCGGCAAGCAATATGGAATCCGCTCCTTGCTGGGGAGTTTTGTGCTGCCGCTGTTTATTTTCCTGACCAAAGATGGGCCTGTTCCTACAACAAACCCGCTGCTGGCTTCTATCTATGGTGGTATCGGCGTGGGTCTGGGGCTGGGTCTGGTTTTCCGCGGGCGCGGTTCGACAGGTGGTTTGACCATTCTGGCGCAGATTATCCAGAAGATCACCGGATTCAGCTTCTCACTCTCCGTTGTGCTGCTGGACGGTACGGTCATTACGCTGGCTGCTTTTGTACTGGGGATGGAGCAGGCGATGTACGCATTGATCGGGCTGTTTGTTACAGGCAAGGTAATCAACGCGCTGGAGGTAGGCTTCAGCACGACCAAAGTTGCGTATATTATTTCGGACCAGACGGAAGAGATATCTCAGGCGATCTTAAACGACCTGGACCGTGGTCTGACCAAGCTGAAGGCTGAGGGCGGATACACTGGTGACAATCGTACGGTTCTCATGGCAGTTGTCGGGCAGAACGAGATTACGAGGCTGAAGGCCATTGTCCGCTCGGTCGATCCGGGGGCGTTTGTCATTATAACGGAGGCTCATGAAGTATTGGGCGAAGGCTTTAAAAGAGAAGCATAGATTTTTCCTTAGGGGAAGCTCAACGCTTCTCTTTTTTCTTAGATATCGGGTCACGGGCTGCGGTGGAAATCTAAAAATGCTTGGAATAAAGTTGACGCAACGTGTTGTATTTATATTAATTCGGACGTATAATAATACATATTTGCAGGACGGTATTCATTCAATTCATGAAGCAGGAAGTGGGGATGACAGTGGAAGGCAAGCTGAGAGCGGCAATTGTCGGATCAACGGGTTATGGAGGCGTGGAGCTGATTAGGCTGCTACAGAACCACCCTGATATAGAGGTTACGTCAGTGATCTCATCATCGAGTGCGGGCGAACCCATTGAGAATGGATTCCCCCACTTAACGGGAATTATCCAGCGCAATCTGGATGGTGTAGACCCGGCAGAGATCGCCGGAAGGGCGGATGTCGTGTTCACGGCTACGCCGTCGGGAGTCAGTGCAAAGCTGGTGCCGCAATTGCTGGAGGCAGGACTGAAGGTCGTCGATTTATCGGGTGACTTCCGGCTGAAAGACGGTGCGGAGTATGAGCAGTGGTATAAGCATCCGGCTCCCCCTCAAGCTTACCTGGAGCAGGCGGTCTACGGCTTATGTGAGGTATTCGGGGAACGTGCCGCCGGCGTGGATTTTATCTCTAATCCGGGCTGTTATCCTACGGCAACACTGCTGGGGCTGATTCCGGCGCTGAAGGCAGGCTGGATTAAGCATGACAGTATCATTATTGATGCAAAATCGGGAGTTTCCGGAGCAGGCCGCGGAACGAGTCTAATGGTCCATTTTGCCGAGATCAATGAGAATCTCAAAGCCTATAAAATCAACAAACACCAGCATATCCCCGAAATTGAGCAGGTCCTCACGGAGATTGCCGGAGAGAAGGTAACCGTAACGTTCACCACGCATCTGGTTCCGATGAACCGGGGGATTATGAGTACGATGTATGCCGGGATGAACGGAAATTATAGCGAGCAGGATTTTGTGGAATTATACCGTGAGTATTATGAAGGCAGACCGTTTGTCCGTGTCCGCGGGGCTGGCGTGGTCCCAGCGACGAAAGAAGTCAGCGGCTCCAACTACTGCGATATCGGGTTTGCCACAGATGCCCGTACAGGTCGGGTTACCATAGTGTCCGTGATTGACAACATCGTTAAGGGCGCAGCAGGGCAAGCGATTCAGAACCTGAATTTGATGATGGGATGGGAGGAAACCCGTGGCCTTGGCTACACGCCTGTGTATCCGTAAGGTTCAGCGGTCAAACATACAATGAACGAGATTAAAGCTTATACCGTCGTGGAAGGCGGAAGTATAACTGCACCGAAGGGTTTTACCTCTGGAGGGCTGCACTGCGGCCTCAAAAAAACCGACCGCAATGACCTTGCGGCCATCCTTTGCGAGGTGCCTGCCACGGCTGCTGCTGTCTATACGACCAATGTATTTCAGGCTGCTCCGCTGAAGGTGACACGGGAAAGTCTGGCGAACGGGGTATTGCAAGCAGTAATCGTAAACAGCGGAAACGCCAATGCCTGCACCGGTGAACAGGGAGAAGCCGATGCCTACGAAATGCGCGCCGCCGCTGCACGTCATCTCGGTGTGAATGAGCTGGATGTTGCGGTTGCTTCTACCGGGGTAATCGGTGAGCTGCTGAAGATGGATTGTGTACGTAGCGGAATTGGCGGACTTCCGGAGAAGCTGGATGGGGGAGCGGCTGGTGCGGAGGAATTCTGCCAGGCTATTTTGACTACTGATCTGGTGAAAAAAGAATGCTGCGTGAAGGTACTGGTCGGCGGTGAGGAAGTTACAATTGCCGGAGCGGCTAAAGGTTCGGGAATGATTCATCCCAATATGGCCACGATGCTGGGCTTCATGACCACGGATGCGGTCATTGATGGTGAAGCTCTGCTGACCCTGCTGCGCACAGCTACCAATTCGACATTTAATATGATCACGGTGGATGGAGATACGAGCACCAATGATATGCTGGTAGCGATGGCCAGTGGTCTGGCCGGCAATGAGAAGCTGACGCGGCTGCATCCGGATTGGGACGCTTTTGCCGCTGCATTTATACATGTCTGCAAGACGTTGGCCAAGGCTATTGCCCGTGACGGCGAAGGTGCAACGAAGCTTATTGAAGTGCAGATCAGCGGGGCAGTCCATGATGAGGCTGCAGGTGCGATTGCCAAAACGGTGGTCGGCTCCAGTTTGGTCAAATCGGCGATATTCGGTGCGGATGCCAACTGGGGAAGAATCATTGCTGCGGTGGGACGCGCGGGAGTGCCTGTATCACCAGAGCGTGTAGACATTTCGCTGGGAGAGATCGAGGTGCTGAAGCAGTCGCGTCCGGTTGCTTTTGATGAAGAGAAGGCACTTCACTATTTGCAAAAGAGCGATACGATATTGATTACCGTAGCTTTATCTGATGGGGACGGTACGGCTACAGCCTGGGGCTGTGATCTCACTTATGATTATGTGCGGATCAATGCGGCCTACCGTACCTGACCAACCTGTTGCATAAGTCCATGGGAAGGATACCGATACTATGACCGATGAACGTATAGAGAAGAATAAGGCCGGCGGGCTGTTCGTGATGAAATGCGGCGGCAGTACACTGGCGGCATTGCCTGACTCTTTTTTTGAGGATTTAAGAGAGTTGCAGAGCAGCGGTGTGAAGCCTGTGATCGTTCACGGCGGTGGCCCGGCGATCTCTGGAAATTTGGCGAAGCTGGGTATTGAGAGCCGTTTCGTGAATGGCCTGCGGGTGACGACCGAGGAAGTGCTGGATGTGGTGGAGATGACCTTGGCCGGGAGTATCAACAAGGCGATTGTCCGAAGAATTCAGGGCAGCGGCGGGCAGGCACTTGGCCTATCTGGTGTAGACGGGAATCTCATCATGGCCAAACCGGTAGCGAACAGCGATGAAGTGGGCCAGGTCGGTGAAGTAACCGGGGTTAAAGCAGAGATCATCAAGGGTATTCTTGATTTGGGTTATATTCCTGTAATTGCTCCTATCGGTGTGGATGCCGCAGGCCAGCGCTACAATATTAATGCGGATACAGCAGCCGGAGCGGTGGCTTCTTTTGTGGAGTCGCCCAAAATGATTGTAGTGACGGATGTTCCCGGCATTATGCGTACAGTGGAAGGACAGAAGATCGTGCTTCCGTCGGTGACGGTGGCGCAGATTGAAGAATTGATCGAAAGCGGCGAAATCTACGGCGGGATGATTCCTAAAGTGCGGGCCGCGATGGACTGCATTCAAGGCAGTGTGTCAGAGGTCGTTATTGTGGACGGTAAGGAGCCGAAAGTGCTTAGCCGGGTGCTGCAGGGCGAAGAGCTGGGAACAAGAATTATTTCTTCCTAATATAAGTTGAACAAAAGAACTACCTAGGGGCAAAAGCAGCGGCCGGAAGTCCATATATTCACCGCAGTTGCGTTCCATGCTGGATCGGTAAATCTAAAGTTCAACTTATATAGCTGAATTTGATAGAATGCAAGAGAAGATATACTGCACAGCCGCATTCTAATTGGAATCACAAAATACAGCGCTGCCGGAATACCGGAAGCAGCATGGTGGGAGAGTGACTAAGAATGAGTAAGCTAACGCAAGCGGAAAAGGATTCTTTGACAGGGGCAACGGAAAACCGTTCAGCGGAACTGGAGGATCAGGGGGCTGCTCCTGCCAAGCTGGGTGCGGTATTCCCGTCCTACGCCAGATATGACATTAGTCTGGTCAAGGGCAAAGGCAGCTGGGTATGGGATGATCAGGGCAATAAATATCTCGATTTCATGTGTGGTCTGGCTGTGACCAGTCTGGGGCACGCTCCGGAGAAGGTTGGCGCGAAGCTGAAGGCGCAGATTGATACGCTATGGCATGTGTCGAACCTGTTCCACATTCCGGGCCAGGACCGGGTAGCTGCGCTGCTTACGGGCAACAGCTGTGCGGATCAGGTATTCTTTTGCAACAGTGGAGCAGAAGCGAATGAGGCTGCGATCAAGCTGGTCCGCCGCTATCACCAGAAGGTAAAAGGCACGGGGCGTTATGAGGTCATTACGTTCGAGCAATCCTTCCATGGCCGCACATTGGCGACACTTACGGCTACCGGCCAGCAAAAGGTTAAAGAAGGCTTCCTGCCGCTTCCGGCAGGCTTTAAGACAGTGCCTTTGCATGATCTTCCGGCGCTTAAGGAAGCGATCTCCGAGAATACCGCAGCCATTATGCTGGAGATGGTGCTGGCGGAAGGCGGCGTGCTTGAGGTGCAGCAGGAGTTCCTGGACGCAGTGGTGGAACTGTGCAAGGAGCATGGTCTGCTGCTGATCGTCGATGAAGTGCAGACCGGCATGGGCCGTACCGGCAAGCTGTTTGCACATCAGCATTACGGCATTGAGCCGGATATTTTCACTTTGGCCAAAGGTGTGGCCAGCGGTTTTCCGGCGGGGGTCATGCTGGGCAAAGGCTATTTGCGTGAAGCCTTCAGCCCGGGCAGCCATGCGAGCACCTTCGGGGGCACGCCGCTTGCCGCAGCGGTAATGGAAGCGACCATCGAGACGATGCTCGAAGATGAGCTGCCGCAGCGCGCAGCCGAAATGGGCCGGTACCTCACCGGATTGCTGGGAGAGAAGCTGGCAGATACGCCATTTGTGAAGGAGATTCGCGGCAAAGGCTTGTTGATCGGCATCGAATGCCAGTCGCCGGTAAGCGATATTGTGCTGGCCGGACAGAAGCAGGGATTGCTGTTCGTACAGGCCGGACCGAATGTGATTCGGCTTCTGCCTAATTTATATGTAAGCAAAGAGGAGATCCACCAGGCGGTGGACATCCTTTCCGAACTAATTCATACTTATGCTAACAAAGAAAACGGGGAGGCAGGTTCATGAGCCAGGGTGTACAAAACGCTGCGAATACAATCGCACAGCAGCTCAAAGGCCGTGATTTACTGGAGCTGAACGATTACAGTCCGGAAGAAATCACGTATTTGATTAATTTGGCCATCGAGCTGAAGCAGAAGCAAAAGAACGGCGAGGTCTACCAGCCGCTAAAGGGCAAGACGATCGGGCTGATCTTCGAGAAATCCTCGACCCGCACACGCGTTTCATTTGAAGTGGGAATGTATCAGCTGGGCGGACATGCGCTTTTCTTAAGCAAAAATGACATTCAGCTTGGACGCGGAGAAACGGTCGGCGATACGGCGCAGGTAATGTCCCGTTATCTTGACGGCATCATGATCCGTACCTTTGGCCATGATAAAGTGGAGGATCTGGCGCGTTATGCCTCAGTTCCTGTAATCAACGGACTAAGCGACCTGGCTCATCCTTGCCAGGTGCTGGCCGATTACCAGACGGTCTATGAGCACAAGGGTAAGCTTAAAGGGCTGAAGCTGGCTTATATCGGCGACGGCAACAACATGGCGCATTCCCTGCTGATCGGCGGAGCCAAGCTGGGTGTGCATGTCTCCATCGCCGGACCGGAAGGCTATGAGCCGGATGCCGCTGTCGTCGCGGAAGCGCGGGAGATCGCCAAGGAGACCGGCTCTGTCATCGTCATCACCCGCAGCCCGCAGGAAGCGGTGCAGGATGCCGATGTCATTTACACGGACGTGTGGGCGAGCATGGGCTTTGAGGCCGAGCAGCTGGCCCGCGAAGCGGCGTTCAAGGACTATCAGGTCAATGAGGAACTGGTCAAAGGTGCGAAGAGCGACTACCTGTTCATGCACTGCCTGCCGGCCCATCGCGAGGAAGAGGTCAGCACCGGTGTAATCGACGGGCCGAATTCGGTCATTTTTGACCAGGCAGAGAACCGCCTGCATGCGCAGAAGGCCTTGATGGCCGCGCTGATGGGCTAATTAATTTAGCCTTAGGTTTAGAGTGAATAAAGATTGATCTTGCAAGGGTCTTGCTTGGTCTTATACTATATAAAACACTATATAAGATGAACTGTTATAAATAATAGGGTGAAAAGGAACGAAGGGGAAGTTTGGAACTGTAGGAGCGTAAGCGTCCGCCTTTGTCTCCGGATGTTAACCGCTATAACGGTATAATCAAAAACATCTGGAGACAACAGCGGCCGGAAGTCCAAACATTCTCCGCAGTGACGACCAGAGCCCGATTGTTGTATAGTAGTTCATCTTATACCCCCCACACGAAAGGAAGTTGCTTCTTCATGGCTAAAGAAAAAATTGTACTCGCCTATTCCGGCGGACTGGATACCTCGGTCATTCTGAAATGGCTGAAAGAAACCTATGACGCGGAGATCATTGCTTTTACAGCCGATATCGGCCAGAAGGAAGAGCTGGATGGTCTGGAGGAAAAAGCACTGGCGACCGGCGCCTCCAAAGTTTACATTGATGATCTGCGCGACGAGTTCGCGAATGACTTCATCTACCCGATGTTCCAATCGGGCGCACTTTATGAAGGACAGTACCTGTTGGGCACCAGCATTGCCCGTCCGCTGATCGCCAAGCGGATGGTGGACATTGCCATCGCTGAAGGCGCTACGGCAATTGCCCATGGCGCAACAGGCAAAGGCAACGACCAGGTACGCTTTGAGCTGGGTGTAGCTGCACTGGCTCCGAACATCAACGTTATCGCACCTTGGCGGCTCGAAGAGTTCCGCAACCAGTTCCCGGGCCGTGCAGAAATGATCGCTTATGCGGAAGCCAACGGAATTCCGGTACAGGCCTCAGCGGCAAAACCGTATTCCATGGACCGCAATCTGCTGCATATCAGCTATGAGAGCGGCGTGCTGGAGGATCCTTGGTTTGATCCAAGCGCACCGGAGAACAAGGGAATGTTCCTGCTCAGCAACGCGCCGGAGGATGCTCAGGACGAGGCGGAATATTTGGAGCTGGATTTCCTCAAGGGCGATTGTGTTGCGCTGAACGGCGAAGCTTTGACCCCGCTGCAAGTCATGGAGAAACTCAATGAACTGGGCGGCAAGCACGGTATTGGTCGCGTGGATATGGTGGAGAACCGTTTTGTCGGTATGAAGAGCCGCGGCGTGTATGAAACTCCGGGCGGAACGATCCTGTTCACGGCACACCGCAAGATGGAGTCCATCACCATGGACCGTGAAGTGATGAACCTGCGCGATAGCCTCATTACCCGTTACAGCACTTTGGTATATAACGGCTTCTGGTTTGCGCCTGAACGTCTTGCTCTACAGGCTCTGGTCAAAGAAAGCCAGCAGAACGTGACTGGTACGGTGCGTCTCAAGCTCTACAAAGGCAATATCATCGGTGCCGGCGTTAAGAGTCCGGTCAGCCTGTACAACCCGGATATCGCGACGATGGAAGCTGATCCAACGCAAGCGTATGACCAAGGCGATGCTACAGGATTTATCCGTCTAAATGCCCTGCGTCTGAAAGTATCAGCAGGTGTAGCGGAATCCAAGAAGTAGAGTATTTTAACCGCGCGGCGGTATTAGTCAAGAAATAAGTTCAGCTTAATTAAGCAGACATCCGAAGGCCGTTCCTCCCGTCAGGACAGGAGCGGCCCTTCTGGCGTCAACAGAGGAGGAAACAACAGGTGAGCAAGCTTTGGGGCGGACGTTTTACCAAAGGAACAAACAAGCTGGTGGAGGAATATACGGCTTCCATCGGGTTCGATAAGGCTTTGGCCGAAGAGGATGTGCAGGGCAGTCTGGCCCATGTCACAATGCTGGGCAAATGCGGGATTTTGCCGCAGGACGATGTAGAAACGATCAAGGCAGGCCTGAATAAGGTGTTGGATAAGGTTCGGGCGGGAGAGATTGTTTTTTCCGTAGCGGATGAAGACATTCATATGAATATCGAAAAGAACCTGATCGAGGAAATCGGTCCGGTCGGCGGGAAGCTGCACACCGGACGCAGCCGCAACGATCAGGTGGCGACCGACATGCATCTGTACCTGCGTAATCGGGTAGTAGAGCTGGTTGGGCTGCTGCATGAGCTGCAGGAAGCGCTGATTGGACAGGCGAAGGATAATGTGGAGACGATTGTTCCCGGTTATACGCATTTGCAGCGGGCACAGCCGATTCTGTTCGCCCATCACCTGCTGGCTTATGTGTCGATGTTCCGCCGGGATGCGGAGCGCCTGACGGACAGCTACAAGCGGATCAACGTGCTGCCGCTGGGAGCGGGTGCGCTGGCGGGGACTACGTTCCCGATAGACCGCCATTTTGTAGCGGAACAGCTTGGCTTCGACAGTGTGTACGAGAACAGCCTGGATGCAGTCAGCGACCGTGACTTTATTGTTGAGTTTCTCGCCAACGCCTCACTGATCATGACCCATCTGTCCCGGCTCAGCGAGGAGCTGGTGCTGTGGAGCAGCACGGAATTCAGCTTCGTGGAGCTGGACGATGCCTTCTGTACTGGCAGCAGTATTATGCCGCAGAAGAAGAATCCGGATGTGCCGGAACTGGTGCGGGGCAAAACCGGCCGCGTCTACGGCAACCTGATTGGCCTCCTGACCGTGCTGAAGTCCCTGCCGCTGGCTTACAACAAGGATATGCAGGAAGACAAGGAAGGCATGTTCGATACAGTAGCCACTCTTACAGGGGCGCTGCAGCTGTTTGCACCGATGATCTCCACCATGAAGGTGAACAAAGGGCGGATGCGTGAAGCGGTGAATACCGATTTCTCCAACGCGACCGATATTGCAGACTTCCTGGTCGGCAAAGGCTTACCTTTCCGCCAGGCCCATGAAGTCATTGGCAAAACCGTACTATTCTGCATTAACGAAGGGAAATTCCTGCTCGATCTGACGCTGGAGGAATTCAAGCAGTTCTCGCCGCTGTTCGACGAGCAGATCTATGCAGTCCTGCAGCCGGAAGCGGTGGTGGATGCGCGCAACGTATACGGCGGTACAGCCACTGTGCAGGTGAAAGCAGCGATTGAACGGGCAGAGGGCTCCTTGCTTGAGGCCAATAAATGGGTAGCGCAGCATGGGAACGCCGCTGAATAGTTAACTTTTGGCCAACGCATCATCGAAAGAGCTTAAATCAATAAAGACTGTCTTCAGCCGTATCTTAGATGCGGGAGGACAGTCTTTTTTTTTCTATGCTAGGGGAATGTCTCTGCATTGGCAGAGAAAAGCCTATTTCGATAATGGCAGCCAGGCCAGCACATCGCGGATCTTGGTGTCCCAGTAGCCCCATTCATGTTCGCCCGGGCCTTCCTCATAAGTGAGGGGCAATGACGTCTTGCTGCAGGCTTCACGGAAGGCCTGATTATCCTCGTACAGGAAATCCTCGGTGCCGCAGCACTGGTAGAGCAGCGGTTTGGGTCCCTTCGAGCCGTCAGCTTCTTGAAGCAGCCACAATAAGTCATCTGGAGTGCCTGCGATGTCTTTCTTGCCAAAGATCAGTTCGTACTCTTTACTTTTCTTCGAGGCATCTTCCCAGTTCAAGAAATGATGGGCCATATCGAGTGCCCCCGACAGACTTGCAGCAGCGGCAAAAACCTCCGTCTTGCGCAGCCCCAGCTTGATCGCCCCATAACCACCCATCGAGAGGCCAGCCACGAAGTTATCCTCACGTTTCGGTGACAACGGGAAAAAGGAGCGCGCCAGCGCAGGCAATTCCTCACTGATAAACGTCCAGTAATTGCCCCCTGAGGCCATATCCGTATAAAAGCTGCGATGTACCTGCGGCATAACCACAGCAATCCCCAGTTTCGCTACATACCGTTCGATTGAAGTCCGGCGCAGCCAGATGGAGTCATCATCAGACAAGCCATGCAGCAAAAACAGCGTCGGGTGAAGATCACCCCGTTTTACATTGCTGAGCCCGATCTGTGTAGTGGTTTGCTGCGGCAAAATGACAGTCATCGAAGTGTTCAGTCCCAATACTTCCGAATAAAATTTGCATTCTATTAAAGCCATTTATTCACTCCTCCTCTCAGCCAAATAATAGCACAGTGCAAATCCGATATACATCCTCGGCGGAGCTTTTTTTGTACTTGCCGGACATTAATCCGTTTTCATAAGAAGCGGGATTGGGTATTTTAGCTTACGGGACACCGTAAGCTATAAAGTAGCTATCGCTGCAATGGAAGCATTTGAGCTCTGCTAATTTTTAAAGACAATGAAGGAGGCGTTTAAAGGATGAACAAGAAGTGGATGATCGGTTCATTAGCTCTCTCCCTGGGGCTGATATCTGCGGGAAGCGGGGCACTGGCGGCTTCACCGCCGCTCTCGAATACAGCGGTAAAAAGCGTGGCCGCAGTGGCACCGGGCAAAGAGGGGCCGGCACTGATCAATAATTTGACAGTCAATAGCGTGGTTCCGCTTGTGGCCCATGCCAAAGCTTTGTATACGTATACGCATCGCGGAGGAAGTGCATATATGCCGGAGCTTTTTCAGTATAATGCTATGGAATACCGGTTTCTTTCCAGTGATCTCGGAACGAAGCAGAAGCTGCTCAGTTACATAAAACGTGCGTATACCCACAAGGCGGCAGCTTATTATGTACAGAATCAATTTCTGGAGTATAAGGGGAGAATGGCGCAGGTGAATGCCGACATGGGCAATTCACTGCAATATGAGAAGGCCAAGGCCAGAATGGTTTCCAAAACCACAACCTCAGCAGTGTTCGAGATTACTGTGCCTTATCCAGAGGGCCAGGGCCCGACAGAAGATGTAATAGTCAACCTGAAAAAAGTGAACGGGTACTGGAGGATTGACACGT
The DNA here is from genome assembly GCF_051594305.1 of Paenibacillus sp. IHBB 3054. Taxonomy (NCBI): domain Bacteria; kingdom Bacillati; phylum Bacillota; class Bacilli; order Caryophanales; family Paenibacillaceae; genus Paenibacillus; species Paenibacillus sp. IHBB 3054. Next base: position 194,145 of record NZ_JBOFBG010000005.1, read on the forward strand.
CACCGGACATTCTTTTCTAAGAGGCAGTGAAGTGGGTTTACTATTCGGGCTGAGGTAGATCTGAAGGGTAGACAACACCGACGAACTTGCCGTTGCTCGTAATAATAATGCAATCATTTCTCATAGGCTCGGGGCGGTTCAGTGCTTCAGCCTGCACGTTGTCTGGGGAGGCGGAGATGTCTGCAATCAGCGGCTTACGGTTCATCAGCTTGGTTATAGATTCTCTGTAGAAATGATCCATGCCCAAACGTCCGGTAGCTTTCAAAAAGAAGCGCTCGCACATCAGCAGGCCAACCGGTTCATTCACGGAATTGCAGACGACGATGCATTTGGATTCCGGATGCTGAAACATGACACGCAGCGTTTCACGGCAGGTGCGGGAGGCGTAGACGGCAGGAGCGCTGCGGACGACGGAGGGTAGTCCGGATGCAAGTATTGTGCTCATAGTAGTTCATCCTTTCTGATATTAGTTTACTGTCAGTGTAACGTCCGATCATTAACTGCGGTGGCGCTGTAGATTATCAGAGTGTAAAATGGATATAAACGGGCGTGCAACGAATGCTTTCTTATACTTCCCAAAAAGACGGTCAGAGCATTCGCTGCTGACCGTCTTTTTCGAATTTCCGGAATGCCCGCCAGTATAGGGAAGGCTCACTGCTGTTGACTGCTGCGTACGCCATCCTCAACCAGTTGCTTTTTGGGCGATTCCGGCAGGGTGGATCTGCTCATGCCGCCGCGGTTGATGGCGATGACCCGTTTTTGCGCCGGATAGACATCGCGTGAGAGCTTTGTCTTCTCTACGGCCTTGCCGTCCTCATAGCGGGTAATATAGGTCTCAACCACATAGCCGGTTTTGCCGTTCTGCAGTACCCGTGTTCCGCCGGGAGGCAGCGAGGAGTCGCCTACATATTTATCGGTTGGCGGCAGCACCTCCACGGTCTGGGAGTGGACAGCATAGGAAACGTTCTTCGGGAACGTTCCGAACAGCTTTACAGTTAAGGTGCGTCCCTGTACCGCAGCTTTAATAATCAAGTATTTACCGGTGTTGTTGCGGAAGCGGAAATTGATGTAGCCCTGGGCGAAAGTTGCATCCTGTCCCTTGGGCAGATAGCTGACCGGCAGCGAATGATTGCGCCGCTCCACAATTTCCAGCCCCGAGCGGAGTGCGGCGTTGTAGAGGGTGCTGGAGACCTGGCAGATTCCACCGCCGGTGCCGGGCTGCAGCTTTCCGTTCACAATGACCGGTGCTTCACGGAAGCCGTATTCAACCTGAGCTTTTTCAATCGCTTTACCGTAATCGAACACAGCGCCCGGCGGGAGCATTGTACCGTTGACGGCTTTGGCGGCGGCTTCTACGTTAAAGGACCTCCCGGGTCCGCTTGTACCGAGTGAAGTGCTGAATTGGGTGATTTTCCGTTCAATCCCCTGGTCTTTCAAAGCTCTAAGTGTGACTGCTGGCTCCTGGACGGCCAACGGCACTTCAAGAGTGATTCCCTTGCCTTGCAAAGAATCTACGGTACTGAGTCTGGTTGGCAGGGCCGCCCGGAGGGCAAGCTCCAATCCGTGCCAATCTACCTCGTAGGAGGTCTTCTCTGGTGTGTAGACTACCCGGTCATCCTCAGTAATCCGCCGCGTGGCGTCAACGGGAATACCAAAAGACTCTCTTTCCCAGGCCGGGCTTAAGCTGTTCTGGAGCTGGCTGATCTCCAGATGGGCACCGAAGCTCCAGCTGCGGGGGAAACTCCGGCGGGCACGCACCCGGTCCAAGAGTCTTCCGTCTGTCAGCTCCTTCAGTCCCCGGAGGAAATGTTCCGCTTCGTAGGTCATTCCCGCTTGCTTCAGCGTGAGGGTCAATTCCGTATTACCCTCCGCCTTCAGGATAAGAGGGACCGCCTCCAGCGCCTCCAGCCGCGCATTTAATCCATTGCGGACCTCGTTGATGTCCATTCCGCCGATGTTCCAGCCTGCCAAATGGGTGTCCTTCGGAATGGTTTTCTGGCTCCCATATAAATGAAGCGCTCCGGCGAAAAGAGAACCGGCAAGGATGAGCCCGATCAGAGCGATAAGCGCAGCGTGGATTTTTTTCATGAAAATTCTCCTTCTGGGGGCGTATTGGCGCTTGAAGCGGCGCGGGCCATAGTAACAATGCTAGTAGTAACAATGCTTAAAGAACGGTTTCTGTAACCGATATATATGTACAGGGGACAACAATCAGGCTTTTATATATGTATATGTGCGGCTCCGGCAAAACTTTCGGGTACTCAATCGGTTACGGATTTGTTACAATAGATACGCCTGCGATAATAATGCAGTTTATGGAAGCTCCCGCTGTTTACTGTCGAAAGGCAGGGGCCGGAGCAATATGTCAGAATCGGGAAGTGATAAGATGATCGAAATGCAGGATGTATGGAAGACCTACCCGAACGGAACCCATGCCCTTCAAGGTGTATCCGTTAAGATCGATCGCAATGAATTCGTTTATATCGTCGGACCGTCCGGCGCAGGGAAATCAACGTTCATGAAATTAATTTATAGAGAAGAAACTCCGACCAAAGGACAGATATCTGTAGGCGGGTTTAATATAGGTAAGCTTAAGCCGCGCAAGATCCCTTATGTCCGCCGTAATATCGGCGTTGTGTTTCAGGATTTTCGCCTGCTGCCCAGGCTGACAGCTTACGAGAATGTCGCTTTTGCTATGGAGGTTATTGAAGCACCGAAGAAGATCATTAAGAAACGTGTCAATGAAGTGCTCGACCTGGTAGGTCTCCGCAGCAAAGCGGGCCGTGAGCCCTCACAGCTGTCGGGCGGGGAGCAGCAGCGGATCGCGATTGCCCGGGCCATCGTCAACAATCCTTCCGTTATTATTGCGGACGAGCCTACCGGCAATCTGGATCCCGAGACCTCATGGGGAATTATGCAGCTTCTTGACGAGATTAATTTTCGCGGCACGACCATTGTCATGGCTACCCACAACAGAGATATTGTCAACAAAATGCGCAAGCGGGTGCTGGCTATAGAGAACGGTAACATTGTTCGAGACCAGGTGAGAGGGGAATACGGTTATGAGTTTTAAGACCTTCTTGCGGCATGTGCGGGAAGGCTTCAAAAACGTATTCCGCAACGGTTGGATGTCGGTGGCTTCCATCACATCCATTGTCGTCTCTCTCTTCGTCCTAGGCGTATTTATATTGCTAGTGCTTAATGTTAATTCCGTCGCAGACAAGGCGGACAGCCAGGTGCAGATCAATGTGCATTTAGCGCTGAATACGGATCAGAAGATGCGTGAAACGGTGGAGAACGAAATCGGCAGCATGCCGGAAGTCAGCAAGGTTGAGTTCGTCTCCAAGGAGCAGGGGCTAAAGGAATTCCGCGAAGATATGGGCCCGGATGCCGCCGAGCTTTTGGAAGGTTTTGATGTAGACAATAATCCGCTGCCGGACAAGCTGCTGGTGGAAGTGATCGAACCCAAAACTGTTCCATTCGTATCCGAAAAGATTGAAGCACTCAACAAGACCCACAAAGAGCAGCCAATCTTTAAAGTTAACTACGGCAAAGGATCGGTAGAGACGCTGTTCAAAGTAACGCGTGCTGTGCGCAACATCGGCTTTATTTTTGTGGCAGGACTTGCGCTGATGTCGATGTTCCTGATCTCCAATACGATCCGGGTGACCATTCTTGCCCGCCGCAAGGAGATTGGCATCATGAAGCTGGTGGGTGCGACGAATTATTTTATCCGCTGGCCGTTTTTTATTGAAGGTGCACTCATTGGTCTGATCGGCTCACTAGTCACCTCGGGTGCGCTCTACATCGGTTACACCGGTCTGGTGTCTTCCGTACAGGGAGATCCGATGCTTGGGCTGAAACTTGTTCCGTTTGAGGATATTTGGATAATGCTCTGCGGGCTGCTGGTTGGCCTGGGTGTGCTGATCGGTGTGTGGGGAAGTACCGTGTCGATCCGCAAGTTTTTGAAAGTGTAAGTTATCATTTAATATTACTGAAAATTACGAAACGCTAAATATTTGAGAACAAAGGATGGGGAGTGCGAGTTGAAGAAGATTGCCGCCGGATTAGCCGCTGCATTGCTGGCTGTCACTTTAGTAGGACCCTCTGACGGATACGCCAAGAAGACAAGTGTCGCTGAAATTGACAAGCAATTGAAGAAGCTGCAGCAAGAGGTGCAGGCGGCAAAGGCCGCACAGAACAAAGCGGAATCGCGCAATCAGGAAGCCCAGCACTATAAGAACAAGACAACGCTTAATCTCCAGCTTGTGCTGGAGCAAATAGATCAAGTGAAAGGCGAAATGAAGACCACCTCCGGCAAAATCGCCAGCACCGAAGAGTCGCTAAATGTTACTGCTGCCGAGCTGGATGAAGCAGAAGCGCGTGTAGCTTCCCGGGAGAAATTGCTGGAATCTCGCGTTCGGCTGATGTATACAGATGGGGCGGTATCGTATCTTGATGTGCTGCTCTCATCGAAGAGCTTTACAGACTTTCTCGACCGGGCCGATTCGCTGAAAATGATTGTGGATCAGGATCAGGATTTGCTGGTGCAGCACAAAGTGGACAAGCAGACCGTTATTGTGAAGAAGAAGGAGCTTGAAGGGCAATATGCCCAGGCCAAGCAGTTGTACACGAATCTGGAATCCCAGCGCAGCGTGCTTAAGGAAAGGGAAGCGCAGAGACAAGAACTTATTGCTTATTATGACAAGGAAATACAAGATACGGATGATATCAGTGAAGAGCAGAACGCCAAGCTAGTGCAGCTTGCCAGTGAACGTTCCGCTTTACAAGTGCAGAAGGATAAGATTAAGGCTGAAGAAGCGGCACGCAAGGCAGCAGCAGCGAAAGCGGAGGCGGCCCGCAGAGCGGCGGCAGCGGCAGCTAGAGCGAAGGCTTCAAGCGCCAGCAGCTCCAGTTCTAGCTCCAGTTCCAGTTCTTCGGAATATGTTGGAGGCAGTGGTCCTTTCCTGATGCCGGTAGGCCAGGCGCGTATTTCTTCTCCTTTTGGTCCGCGTACCCATCCGGTGACAGGAGAGGTTGGTAAAGTGCATACCGGTGTGGATTTTGCAGTTCCGCAGGGGACGAGCATCCATGCAGCGGACTCCGGCACCGTTATTATTGCAGAATGGTGGAGCGGTTACGGAAACTGCGTAATTATTGACCACGGCGGCGGTGTCTGGACATTGTATGGACATATCCGCGAAGGCGGCATTAAGGTGAGAGAAGGCGAACAGGTAGAACGAGGCCAAGTAATTGCTGAATCGGGATCGACAGGTCGTTCAACGGGGCCCCATCTGCATTTTGAAGTCCGGATTGATCAAAAAGCGGTTAATCCAATGCCTTATCTCTAATTTTTAGCACTAATAAATATAAATTCGTTATACGGCATATACTGGGAGAGATACCGTTCTTTCCTGGACGGACTAATGTGGGTTTTACGAGATGGACAAGAAGGGACGGTGGGAACGTTATGTTAAAGAAAAGCACAGCGGCCTTTATGATCGTCGCCGCCTTGCTGTGCGGCAGCCTGCTGACCTTAGGCGTAACCGGATATGTGCAAGTATTTGGACAAGCCGCAGGCGAAGGCCTGGCGGCGTCGGTGCGGCCGACCGGTGGCCTGGAGGACAAGGAGTCACAGAAGCTTGGAACCGCTCTGAGTTTGATTGAGGGCAATTATTACGAGACTGTGGACCGGGAAAAGCTGATAGATGGTGCGGTCAACGGTATGATGGAAGCCCTGGGCGACCCTTATTCCAACTATATGGGCAAGGAAACGGCAGAGAAGTTTGAGGAGAGTATCGAAGGCTCCTTCTCGGGAATCGGTGCGGAGGTTTCCTCGGACAACGGCAAGGTAGTGGTGGTGTCCCCGATTAAGGGCTCACCTGCCGAAAAAGCCGGAATTCAGGCCAAGGATGTTATCCTGTCGGTGAACGGGGAATCGCTGGAGGGGTTGGAGCTGAATGCGGCTGTAGCCAAGATACGCGGCCCGAAAGGCAGCGAAGCCACGCTTCAAATCCAGCGGGCAGGTTCTGCAGTGCCGCTGAAATTTGTAATTACCCGTGCTGACGTGAAGCTAGAGACTGTGTATGCGACCATGGAGAAGAACGGGGTGGGTGTTATCGAAGTGACCCAGTTCTCCATGAATACCGCCGAACGCTTCAAGACAGAGCTGGCTAATCTGGAGAAGCAGGGCATGAAGGGACTTGTCCTTGATGTCCGCAACGATCCCGGGGGTGTACTGCAAAGAGTCATTGAGATGGCAGAGCAGTTCGTACCGTCCGGCAAAACGATTGTCCAGGTCGAAAATAAGGACAAAACGCGCGAGGTCAGTACCTCAAAGGGCTCAAGCAAGAAATACCCGGTAGTCGTACTGATGAACAAAGGCAGCGCAAGCGCATCGGAGATTCTTGCCGGGGCATTGCAGCAATCGGCCGGGGCCAAGCTGATCGGTGAGAATTCATTCGGCAAGGGCACGGTGCAGACCAGTTTTGAAAAGGAACTTGGCGATGGCAGTCTGCTCAAGATTACCATTGCCAAGTGGCTGACGCCGGATGGCACCTGGATTCACGGCAAGGGAATCAAGCCGGATATCGCGGTATCCCAGCCTGATTACTTCTCGGTGGCACCTATTAACAAAAGTGTGGCACTGCAATACAACATGAACAGTTCCGATGTGAAAAGCGCACAGACGATGCTAGAGGGTCTGGGCTACAAGCCGGGCCGCAAGGATGGATATTTTGATGCAGGCACGAAGGAAGCAGTCAAGAAATTCCAAAGCACGGCGAAGCTGAAAGCGACGGGTGTCATTGACGCCAAGACAGCAGAAGCCATGGAGCTGGCGCTGATCAAGGTTATTCAGGACCCGGTCAATGATAACCAGCGGAACAAGGCAATCGAAGAGATTCAGAAGGAAATTAAGGCAACAGCGTCGAAAAAGTAAGAAGGCTGAATTCAGCCTTCTTTTTTTCTATGACGGGTAGACGATAGTGGATTACACTGCAATAGGAGTCAAGCCAGGGAGATAAGGAGTGTGACGAACGCATTGAATGTGATGACGGAACTGCTTACAAGCTGGGGGAATGCGGTCATACATCTGCTTCTTCAGCCTTATTACTATATCGCACTTATATTTATAGCACTGTATTACCGCAGGCAGGTTGCACTGGAGCGGAAGCTGATTCATGTGAAGCAGCATAGCTGGGGGAAGGAAACATGGCGGACGATCTGGAGCGGGCTGGTCATGGGGCTGCTCGTCTCGCTTGCCGCGGTCGCGCTGGGCATTTCACTGCACGGGGCTGCAGTAGCCCTCATTTGGGTGGTCAGCCTGGTGTTGATGTTGTTCCGTGTGCGGTTTTTATGCTTTGCCTATTCCATAGGCATATTGGGAATTGCGCAATTTGTGCTCTCCTTCTTTCCGGATAGCCTGCAGAGCGGCAGCGCAGGCACCTTCGCGACGGCGCTGCGGGATATGGATATCCCGGCTCTGCTGGTACTGGCCGCGCTGCTTCATCTCGCGGAGGCGCTGTTGGCGCGCTGGCAGGGCGCGCGCCTGGCAACCCCGCTCTTCCTGGCAGGGAAGCGCGGCAAGGTTGTCGGCGGCTATCAGCTGCAAGCCTTCTGGCCGCTGCCGTTGTTCCTGCTGATTCCCTCAGGCACGGGAATCGGCGACCTGCCCTGGCAGCCGCTGCTGGGCGGCGGCCTTGGGCTGGTCTCACTGCCGGTGATCATCGGCTTCAGCGAGATGACCCAGAGCATGCTGCCCGGGCGCAAGGCGGCCCGCACGGCAGGACGGCTGCTGTTATACAGCATCGTCCTGCTGGGCATTAGCCTGCTTGCGGCCTGGTGGAGCCCGCTGACCGTGCTCGCGGCGCTCGCCGCTGTTCTGCTGCACGAAGGCTTAAGCTGGTACAGCGCTCTGGAGGAGCGCAGTACCAGTCCCATCTTCGTGCATCCCCCGGCCGGCCGCAAGGTGCTTGCCGTGCTGCCGGACAGCCCCGCGCAGGAGATGGGCATCCTGCCGGGCGAGATTCTGCTGAAGGTCAACGGGGTCCTGTTGACCGAAGCGGCGCAGCTGCATGAAGCGCTGCGCATGAACCCGGCGTTCTGCAAGCTGGAGGTAAAGAACCGGGAAGGCGAGAGCAAATATCTGCAGCGGGCGATATATGACGGCGACCATCACCAGCTCGGGATGATTTTGGTGCCGGAGCCGGATGAATTGCGTACTGCTGAGGCCAAACCTTCCAGCATCTTCAGCATCATCGGGATGAAGAGCGGAACCCGTCGCCGCAGCCTTCCGGCAGATGGACTCAAGCGGACCAAACCTGCCGGAGCTGAGCCCAAACAGGAAAACACCGGAGGCTGACCTGCTGCAGAATTCGCAAGTGGTTGCATCCACACACATCAACTAAACCAATAAAAGGCCTGCATTCCCGCGTAACTGCGGGAGGCAGGCCTTTTTCTAATTGTACTGAGTAAATCTATGTATTCCTATCCATAGAGAAACCAGGAACGCCTCTCTGTCCGCGAACTACTTCTCCGTTCCACAACCGTTCTCTGTAACGTAAACCCGGCTGGCCATCACTTCTCCTGCTGTTTTTTCAAATAGAATATCGCAATCTGTGTCCGGTCGCGCAGTCCGAGCTTACTGAGAATATCGGTAATGTAGTTTTTCACGGTACCTTCACTTAAGAACAGCTTGGCGGCAATTTCTTTATTGGTAAGACCTTCGGCAATGGAAGCGACGACGGCCAGCTCCGCTTTGGTTAGGCCGAAGGATTCCAGCGGCCGGCCCTGTGCGGCCTCTGTACGTGAGGCGGGCTGCAGAAATCCGGCCATTTTGCGGGCGATGTCGGGGTGGATCAGCATGTTGCCTTCATGCACCGTCTTAATGCCCTGGATGATACGGTCCGGCGGGATGTTCTTGAGCAGATAGCCGCTGGCGCCGTTACGGAGTGCCTCAATGATATATTCATCATCATCAAAGGTGGTCAGCATGAGCACGGAGATATTGGGATAAGTCTCCTTGACGAGACGGGTGCCCTCCACGCCAGAGCAATTTGGCATTCGGATATCCATTAGTACCACATCTGTTTGCGGCAGCGACTGCAGCAAGGCTAATGCTTCATTGCCATCACCTGCTGCGCCAACAACCGCAATGTCGGGGTCCAGTCCTACCAGTACTTTAAGGCTTTCGCGGATAAAAGAGTCATCGTCAACAATTACTACATTAATCATAGCGGGCAAACTCCTTATCTCTAATTTATGATCACTTGCTGCACCCTACGGTTCTTCATGCAACGTTACCTAATCTCCACCTGCCTATAAACCGGCAGACGGGTAATTGCGGTGAATTGCGGCTCCGTACGCAGCTCCAGTGTTCCACCGATCAGGTTTGTCCGCTCGGTCATACCTTTCAGGCCCATGCCGCCGCTGCCCTGCATTCTTCGCAGCTGGTCGCCTTCGGGCCGTTTGCCGTTGTTGCCAACCTCCATCACAACCTCTTGCTCACTATAGGACAGTGTGATCCATACTGCCGCTGCTTTTCCGTGCCTTAGGGCGTTTGTGATGGCCTCCTGGGCATTTCTATAAAGTACGACCTGGGTACTTGGGTACAGCGGATAAGGATAACCATGAATGGAATACGTGGTTTCAATACCCGTATCCCGCCCGATTTCTTCCAGCAGGCGGTCCAGGGCATAAGCCCCTTCAAGCTGCGGAGCATAATTAATCCGTCTTACGGCAGCTCGCATATCGTCCATGCTGGCCGCGAGCTGATCGCGGATCTGGCCCATCATCTTCATTCCGGATTCAGGAGCAGCCGGCAAGGTATGAATGGCAGCTTCAACCATCATTTTGACCCGGATCAGCCTGTGGCCGATATCATCATGAAGCTGGCGGGAAATCCGTACCCGTTCCTCCGATTGTGCGGCATTCTCTACCTGAGAGGTGAACTGCAGCAGCCGGCTACGGGCTTCTTCCAGCTCAAAATGCTTGCGGCGCAGCTCATCATAGAGAAACTGCGTTTCCTCGCGGCCGCGGCCGGTCCGCAGCAGCAGTACATTAAGAAAAACAGCCAGCAGGAAGGTAAGATTCATCACTCCCCATTCAACAGGTGTTGATTGACTGAAGGCGATATTCAGGACAGCCAAATGAACGTAAGTGAATACGACGGATACCGTCTTTGACTGTTGCCGTGAATAATGCAGCAGCGCCGAGATGGCCGGGAATATCATCAGAGTACCATACTGGCGGCATAGCCAGGCCGTGAAGAGCAGTTCTATGCAGGCCAGCAGCGGCAGTAATTTCGGCAGCCGGTACTCAAGCGTCACCACAAGCAGCAGCAGCAGGAAATGCAGGGTGAATAATTCATAGTCGGCATAGTCGTAGATGTATATAGTGATCACCGCAGGGAGCAGAATGAGGCCGCAACGCAAAGAGTTCAGTTCTCTAATCAATAGAAGTCATCCTTTTTTCAATGGAATGCCCGAATCTATCATGTTTTATATAAGTTGAACTTTAGCTTACCGATCCGGCATAGAACGCAACTGCGGTGAATGTTTGGACTTCCGGCCGCTGTTGTCTACAGATTTCTCTTGATTTATACCGCTATTTGCGGTTGAAATCCGTAGACTGGTTATGCTTCTGAAGCGAGCTTTCCTACGGAAAGCTTTCAGGCGGTCACTATCGTTCCTACAGTTCCAAACTTCCCCTCCGCTGCTTTTGCCTCTAGGTAGTTCTTTATTTCATCTTATATTTTTGTTCTTATGTTTATCTTAGCATATTCCCCGGCCATTTCAGGAGATGACTTTAGTCACCCCAGAAGATGACCTTTCGTACCTTCGGTGATGTTGTTGGCGCGTTACAATAAGAGCATAGAGATTGAGGAACAGGGGAGATGAAGAGATGACACTTGCGGTACTCAGTAATGTAGTGAAACGGTACGACCAAAAATTAACGGTAGATCATGTGAATTTGAGCATCGAGGAAGGCGAGATTTTCGGTTTGCTCGGCCCAAACGGCGCCGGGAAAAGCACAACCATCAGTATGATCTGCGGCTTGCTGAAGCCTGACGGCGGCGAGATTATAATCGACGGGCTGTCGGTGGCAGCAGCTCCGCTAGAGGTGAAAAAAAGAATCGGTCTGGTTCCGCAGGAACTGGCCTTGTATGAAACGATGACGGCTGAGGAAAATGTGAGATTTTTTGGCAAGCTGTATGGCCTGCGCGGTAAGCTGCTGAAAGAACGGGTGGAAGAGGCGCTTGAATTCACCGGACTAAGCGACCGGACGAAGGATAAACCGGCCACCTTCTCCGGGGGAATGAAACGGCGGCTGAACATTGCCTGCGCGATCATGCACCGCCCGAAGCTGATCATTATGGATGAGCCTACGGTAGGCATTGATCCCCAATCGCGTAATCATATTCTCGAGTCGGTCAAGACGCTGAACAAGATGGGGTCGACCATCATTTACACCAGCCATTACATGGAGGAAGTCGAGGCGATTTGCGACCGTGTAGCAATCATGGATAAAGGTCATGTTATTGCCTGCGGCACAGAGAAAGAACTGCGGGAGAAGGTTGCCCATGAAGAAAAAATTGTCATCAAGGCTGTCAATATCTCGGCTGCCCTGATTAAAGAGCTTAGTCTTCACCCGCGGATTAACCGCGTCAAGGAAGTGGAGCAGGCGGTGGAGCTGTACCTTCCATCCTCACAGAGTGAGCTGCAGGACATTTTGTTTATCTTTTCCAGGCATGAGGGGATCATTGTCTCCCTGCATATCGAAGAGCCGGACCTGGAGACGTTGTTTCTGAGCCTGACCGGACGGACCTTGCGCGATTAAAGGAGGGGGAACCTGAAATGAACATTTTGATAATTGCGGTGTACGAACTGCGCAGGCTGACCCGTTCACGGTGGGTGCTGATGACTTTATTCCTGCTGCCGCTGGTGCTGATCTTCCTGCTTGGCGCGTCGCTCTCTGAGGTAGTGGGAGACAAAAAAGCTGAAACCATAGAGCCGGTGAAGGTAGCTGTAGTGAATGCCGGGGGGACAGGAAGTTCCGAGATGATGAAGGCCTTTTTGGAATCAGCCAATATCAAGGATTATATTATTCCCCATGAGGCCAAAACCAGGCAGGAAGCAGAGAGCGGGCTGCGGTCCGGGATCTACGGCTATGCGGTGATTGTGCCGAAAGCTTTTGACAGCGGAGTACAGAGCGGGGGGGAGGCTGAACTGGAATTCATTCTTGGCAAAGACCGGATGGATAATACCATTGCTGGAACAGCCTTTGATAATTTTCTCAGCATCATGAATTATAAGCAGGCCGCAGCGATGACCCTAGGACCGGAAGCTGTTGCCGCCGGAGCTGATTCCCACCGAGAAGGGACAGCCGTAAAACTTGGCGATTTGAGTAATGGAGGAAGAACTTACACGGCCTCGCAATTTTATGCAGCATCAATGCTGCTGATGTTTCTGCTGTATAGCGGCCTTACGGTGACTCATTCGCTGTTCAGCGAGAAGGACAATCACACGCTTTATAGAATCAACTCCATGCCGGTTAAAGGGTCGGATTTGTTTATAGGAAAAATGCTGGGCATTGCGATTGTTACCATGGTTCAATGTGCGGCCATCATTCTGTTGTCTCATTGGCTGTTCGGCGTATATTGGGGCAATCGTCCGGGTCTGCTGGCGCTGTTCTGCCTGCTGATGATCCTCGCATCCCTGACCTTTTCCGTGATTGTATGCATGTTCAGCAAAAAAGAGACAGAAGCCACGAGTATCATCAATGTCATTACAGTAGGCATGACCTTTCTTAGCGGCGGCATGGCTCCGCTTCCTGATTCCTGGGTGAACAGTATTGGTGCGTTTACACTTAATCATTGGACACTGCAAGCCGTAATCCGAATGATGCTGCATTCAGATCTAGAGCAGATTCTGCCGAATTTATGGATGCTGCTGCTGATCTGCCTGATTCTATTCGTTGCGGCAATTCTCTCATACCGGAAGGTGGGATACCGTGAATAACATATTTACGATTGGCTGGAATATGGTCAAGCGAACGATAGGTTCCCGCAAAGGGCTGCTGCTGCATATCCTGTTGCCCTCTTTAGTGGTAGCCGGTATTGTCTCCGTTACCGGCGGCATGGAAGATAGCGCGGCGGTTCTGCTGTATACCAACAAGGATACCGGAGCAGCCGGGAATCATCTGATTGTTGAACTGGAAAATAGCGGGGATTACAAGCTTATCGAGCGCAGCGATGAGGCTGATTTGAAGGAAGGTGTCACCTCGCAGGACGGTGCGGCCGGATTGTGGATTCCGGAGGGCTTTACCTCGGGAATTCTGCAGGGGAAAGCGCCGCAGCTCACCGTATATGAGCTGAAGACGACAGAGGATTCTATACTAATCAAGATGAAAACCGATGCTGTCGCTGTAGAAATGCTGTCAACCGCAGCTACGGTGAGAAAGGCTTCTGCAACCGGGAGTACGGATTCGGAGGAGAGATTCACCGCGATTCTGAAGCAGGCGGAAGAGCATAATGTAGGCAGTATCCGAACCGACTATAATCTGTACCCGCGGCAGACACTGGGTGTTATTACAGGTATGACACTGATGTTTCTGATGAGCCTCGTGACCAGCAGCGTGTCGTTGATTATGGCGGACCGCAGGGGGCGGACGATGATGCGGATGTTCAGCGCACCGGTACGTTCCTATGAAATTGCGCTCGGCAATTTCCTCGGCAGCTTTATGGTAGGACTGATCCAGATCGCTGTTGTGCTATCGCTGGGCAAGTGGGTGCTCCGTTATGATTATGAGGTGCCAATGTATTTGTACTTCCTGGTCCTCGCTGCATTCATGCTCGTATCCATGGGAATCGCCGGTACGGTGGCGGGTCTGATCCGGAATCCGAACAATACCGGGATGCTGAATACGCTGATTCTTACACCGACCTGCATGCTGGGCGGCTGCTTCTGGCCGCTGTCCATCATGCCGGATTACATGCAGAAGGCGGCCAATTTCATGCCGCAGAAATGGGCAATTCAAGCGGTGGACATCGCCGCAGCCGGTGGAGGCTGGGATGAGCTATGGCTGCCCTTTGCCATTCTGGGCCTGATGGCCGTTATTCTGCTGGCCATCGGCTCCGCGATTCTTCGCCCTAATGAAGCGGGGATCAACGCGTAGGAAGAATGAACTGTAACACAAAGCCTTTATTTCTCACAGCAGCAGAAGAGGGACTGCTGCTGGCGGGGGATAAAGGCTCTTCGTTCTGAATGATCCTCTGATTACCCAATATTCCCCATAAAAAGAGTTGCTAAAGTTATGATGGAAGCGGTATCATTAAATCTTGCGAAGCAAGTTTTAATGCTAACAAAACTTTTGGGAGGTCGGGAAGATGAGCAGCAACAAGTTGGCTTGGACCTGGAAGGTGAAGGAAGAGTACCTGGAGGAATATGTGGCGATGCACCTGAACCCTTGGCCGGAAATCCTTGAGGAGCACAGCAAAGCGGGAATCAGCAATTATTCGATCTTCCAGAACGGCAATCAGTTCTTCTACTGCTTTGAATGTGACGACAAAGAGGCGGCTTTTGCCTACATTGCCCAGAGCGATGCCTGCAACCGGTGGAACGCCATTACCTCTAAAATGGTTGAGGGCTCCTTTGATTTTAACGAAGAAACACCGATGGAGCCGCTCCGCGAGGTATTTTATTTGAAATAGTACGGTTGCTCATATAAACATTTTCTTGATCAACCGAATATTTGTTTGAATTTGAAGAAGCCTGTCCATATGGGCTTCTTTTTTGTTTTTTATGGAAAGATTGTACTGGCGGTTTGGGGCAGAGCGAGTGGATTATTTAGGTTTATATTGTGTTGCTTCGGCCGGGCTTTGGCTTATTTGGAGGGGCTCAATCCCGGGAATGGGATCACCTCCGCCTCGGGACTGAGCGCGAAACCCTTCGTTGGGCGGTTTTGACTTCGGCTAAAAGCTACTACACTAAAGCAGGAAAGCAATGCTTGATACATAAGGGATCAGTCTTAAAGAGAGCAATCAATAATGGAGTGGAAGGGGAAAAAGAAATGACATGGTTAACGAAATGGTCGTTTGGCAATAAGGGGGCGGTAGGTCTTCTAGTTGTCATGGCACTGGTGGTGGGGATAATGAGCTACACCTCGCTGCCGATGGAATTCATGCCGGAGGCCGATAATCCACAGATCACGGTTACAGTGCTTGGACCCGGCCAGGATGCGCATTCGATGGAAACTTCGGTTACCAAGCCGATTGAGGCGGCGACCTCTCAGGTGAAGGGCAAGACCGAACAAATGTCTACCTCCGGAGACGGATATGCCAAGGTAGACATATATTTTGACGGCAAGTCTGATATGAAGGAGGCGGCGCAGGAAGTCGAGAAAGCTGTGGGTACGCTGCAGTTTCCCGAAGGTGTGATGGACCCGTTCATCATTCAGCTGAACACCTCAATGATTCCTGTCTCCCAGCTTACGTTGTCGTTCGATGATGGGCTCACCAAGGATAACCTTGAGATTGCCGAGAATACCATCATCCCTGAGCTGCAGAAGATCGAAGGGGTAGCCAGCGTAGCTTTGTATGGCAAGACAGCTCCTCAAGTTAGAGTGAAGCTTGATCCGAAGGCGTTGGCCGCAAAAGGGGTAACCACTGCGCAGGTATTGGGGCTGCTTCAGGGGCGCAATGTTTCCGCCTCCATCGGCGAGCAGACGATCGGCGGCCAGACGGGGAATGTGAATGTAATCTCCTCGATAGACAGTATAGATACCTTGAAGCAGCTGCCGGTCGGGGCTGGAGCAAAGCTGCAGGATATTGCCGCTGTTGAGGCCAAGATAGACCAGGAGAGCGTCAGCCGCTCCAATGGTAAAGATGTGCTGTTCGTCGTAATTACCAAGGAAGCGAATGCCAATGCAGTGGATGTCGGCGATAAGGTGCGCAGCGCTGCAGACGATATCAATGACAGAATTAAAAATGCCGAGGCCTCCGTCATTTTCAGCACCTCTGATATGGTGGTCACCTCCGTCAACAGCATGATGCGTGAAGTCCTGCTCGGTGCGTTGTTTGCGACAATCGTAATCCTGCTGTTCCTGCGTAACATCCGGGCTACGCTGATCACGGCGATATCCATTCCGCTGTCCCTGGCGGTTACCCTTTACCTGCTTAAGGTATCGGGAATTACCCTGAACATCGTTACCTTGGGCGGGGTTGCCGTTGCTGTCGGACGGCTGGTGGATGACAGCATCGTGGTCATTGAGAATATTTACCGGCGTATGCAGAAGGAACCCTTGTCCCGTGATATGGTGATCAGCGCAACCCGCGAGGTGGCCAGAGCCATAACCAGCTCAACGCTTGCTACGGTGGCGGTATTCCTGCCGATGGGGCTGCTGCGCGGCGGACTGCAGGCTTTCTTGCTTCCGTTTGCCTTGACGGTAACTTACTCCTTGCTGACTTCGCTTGTTGTGGCGCTGACTGTCGTTCCGCTGCTAAGCTCCTGGCTGCTGCGCGGCTCTTCCCTGAAGGAACATGAGCCCGCCGGATGGTTCACCCGTTTTCTCGATTGGAATCTGCAGCGCAAATGGCTCACGCTGAGCCTGGGTCTGGTGCTGTTAGTCGGCTCTATTGGCGCTTATATTGCTATGCCGAAGGCCGCGCTGGATGCTAGCGATGCCAGCAATGTATCCGTTCAACTGGTATATCCGAATGATGTTCCGGTCGCGGAGGTGTTGAAGAATGGCAAGTTGCTGGAGCAGGAGCTGATGAACCAGCCGCAGGCCCAGACGGTCATCATGCAATCCGGGAACAGTGCCGATTCGGCGAAATGGGGCAGTGTTACCTCGCTGACCCAGGTGGATTATACAGTAATGATCAAAGAAGGAACGGATGCGCAGGTGTTTTTGGATCAAGTCCGTAGTCTTCAGGCTTCCTATACGGGGGCAACGCTGACCGCAAATGAAGCCAGCATGATGGGCTCAAGCTCCACCAGTGAATATGTCGATATTGTCGGCAATGATGTCGCAGCTATCAATACAATTGCTGAAGAGGTCGCCGCCAAGGTGAAGAGTATAGAAGGTGTGCAAAAGGTCGGCAGCAACATGGAGGATACCAAGCCGGTATTTGCCTTCAAGGTGAATCCTGCTGAAGCTGACGCCCAAGAAATCTCCATGCAGCTGGGGGCGATGCTCAATCCGGTTCCGCTGGGACAGATCGAGTTGGACGGTTCTCCTGCCGGCGTTATCCTTGAACCTGTTATTCAGGCGGAATCACAGGAAGACCTGAAGAATATGACCATCATGACCGCCGCTGGTCCGCAGCCATTGTCGCAAGTGGCAGCCCTTGAGGTCACGGATCAGCCAGCCATGCTGTACCATAAGGACGGCAAGCCTTATGTGCGGATTACCGCAGAAGTGGATCCGAAGAAGGTATCGGCCATCGGTGCCGATATTAAAAAGCAGACAGACGGCATAACGCTGCCGGACGGTGTAACTCTGTTCGCAGGCGGAGCATCGGCAGACCAGGCCGGGGACTTCGGTGACCTTGGAATGACGGCGCTGATCTCAATCGGCCTAGTGTACCTGATTATGGTGCTCACCTTTAAGACGCTGCGTGCACCACTGGCAATTATGTTCTCGTTGCCGCTTGCAGCCATCGGAGCGATTGTAGCCCTGATCATATCCGGGGTAACCCCTGACTTCACCGCGTTGTTCGGTGCATTGATGCTGATTGGCATCGTGGTCACAAATGCGGTGGTGCTGATCGACCGCATCAAGCAGAATGAAGCGCATATGTCGATCCGCGAGTCCATTCTCGAAGCAACCGGCACACGGATGCGCCCGATTCTAATGACGGCGATTGCCACTGTCTGCGCCATGTTACCGCTGCTCTTCGGACATTCCGAGCAGGGCAGCATTGTCTCGCAGAGTCTGGCCATCGTAGTAATCGGCGGATTAACCGCAGCCACTCTGCTGACGCTGCTGGTCGTGCCGGCCATCTACGAGCTGCTGTACTTCCGCAAATCTGCCAAGGAACGTAAAAAGGCGGCAAAATCTGCGGTTGCAGCATAGGCCGAACAAGGCAGGGAAGGCTTGTATCAGTGACAATTAAAGTCTTAGCCTGTATTCCACACTTCCATTACGGAATGGTGGAGTTCACGAGCTAAGACTTTTTCATTTATCCTTATAAAATATTTACAATCAATAATATACATATAAAAACAAAATTTCCTACTGAATTATGTAAAATAATATGATTTTTTGTGTAAATATATAGTTTTAACACATATTAATATATAAAATACTTGTTTTTCCATGGGAATATATGTATGATTAATCTTGTAATAAAATAATAGGCGAGGGGGGAAGTTATTCTTTTCGCTACACAATTTCTATCGCCCGGTTTAGTAGTATTCTTGTAAGCTGCAAGGATATGGTGAAGGATTCATTCCAACTCAAATTACTAAAGGAGATGTTTAATTGTGAAAAAGTTTCAAAAAACAGCAGTTGCCGCACTTTCTTCCATGGCTTTGCTCTTAGGATCTGTACCGGCTGCGTTCGCAGATGAAGCCGTTACTCCTGCTGCTGCTCCTGCGGCACAGGAAGTTCAGGCAGCGAGCGGAGTTGTTACACCGCTGGCAACACTTTACGGTTCAGTAGGAACTCCTACTACGGATATATATTTCAATGGCGTTTATACAGTCGAGATTCAAGGCGAACCAGGCGGTAATTACGTAATCTATGCCATCGATCCCAGTAACAATTGGTACTATAGAACAGAGATTATTGGTTCAGGTAAGTATACAAGCCAATTATGGGGCTATCATAAAATTTATGTAACTTCAAGTTTCGGAGGGAACTTTAAAGTTATCTATTAATAATTATTGATTGATTTTAACGTAATCGTAATTACTATCTTCATATAAACGTCAAAACCCCACCGGCCCAAATGGACAAGTGGGGTTTTTAGTATTTTCATTCTGCTCTTTAATAATCAGTCCGCTCTTTGCGGCTCAATTCCCCGTGCTTTCATACCGTGACAGCCCGAAGCGGAAAATGCCGTAGGCCGCAGCTGCACTTCCTATCGCAGCTACCGGGGCCAGCATCCACCAGCCGGACCATTCGCTTTTGCCAAAAATATATGTCGCCGGATAAAAGCTGATAAATGCATAAGGAAGCACGGTAGAAATAAACACCCGCACGGCCTGCGGGAACAGCGTGATCGGATATTTGGCCAGGTCGGCCAAATTATGCACCATTAAGGGAAAGGCATTGCCGGCATTGCGGATCCAGAAGGCTGCCGAATTTCCAGCCAGATTGATCGATACGCGGATAACTACTGCTGTCACAAGGAGCAGGGCAATAATTATGATTTTGCCAAAGGTCCAGTGGAGATGGGTGTGGACCAGCGATTGCCAGACAATAACGCCGCCGATCAGCAGATTTCCGAGGCCGTTAATGCCGATGCCGGTACAGAACACCTGAAGCACGACAGGCACCGGCCGCAGCAGATAACGGTCCATTTCTCCCATGTTGACCAATCTGCCCATACGCCAGGTCCCCTCGAAGAACAGGGAGGCAATGCCTTCGGTCAGAAAGATCATCGCGTACATAAAGGTGACTTCCCAGAACTGCCAGCCGTTGATGTCGGGAATCCGGTCATAGATGACCCAGAGGAAGACGAATCCCAGCACCTGTGTTAAGGCAGCTGAACACATTAGGATATAGAAATCCTTATTATATTCCATGATGGCTTTTAACTGCTGTATGTAGAGCCTTTTGTATAGATAGAACATGCGTGATAACTTCATGCTTCGCTCTCCTTCCGCCTAACCTCCATGAATCGTTACCTGACGTACTGCCCAGTTCCACATGCATTTTCCGGCAATCCAGAGTGCAATCCCCCAGAAGAATTGCAGGCCGATCAGCCTGACGCTCTCCCAAGTGTCCGCCTGTTCCAGAAAGATCATCGTCGGTGTGTGAATAATGCTCTGAAAAGGCAGGAATAATGCGAGCTTCTCCAGCCAATCCGGGAAAAAGGCCAAGGGTACCAGCGCTCCGGATAGCAGGTTAGTCAGGGCGATTCTTGTCCAGACAATACCCATGGAGCCGGTCGACCAGAAGCATAATAATGCCGCAAGATAGACAACGCCGAACTTTACCAGGATCGCTCCGAGCAGACTGACTGCGAACAGCAGATAGACCAGGGCCGACTGCGGGAAGGTTACACCGGTCAGGAAGGTGGCAAACAGAACGAGCAACACCGTGCTCATTCCTCCCTCAAGCAGGCTGGAGCCCAAGGTTTCCGCAAATCTTGCGCTTTGAAAATCAATGGGCTTAAGCAAATCTACGGCAACGCTCCCGTCGAGGATTTTGCCGGAAATAGATGTTTCGGAATACCAGGACAACACAGAGTTGGCCAGAAAGGTAACGAGCAAGTAGGTTTTCATCTGGTCCCACGAATACCCGCCTACGATATCGCGGCCGCTATAAATGCCCTGCCATAAAAAGTAGATTGCCAGCAGATTGATCGAATTGGCCAGAAAGGTGATCACGTAAGAAGTACGGTAAGCGAGAACATTTTGCAAGGACCGGTTGGCAATACTTCTGTATTTCTTAAGATTGGGTACAGGCATGACTGCGTTCGCTCCTCCTTATGCACCGGTTTCGTTCAGGTTCAGATTTCCGTCGTATACGGCTTTGATGACTTGCTCGATATTGGCATCCTCCATCCGGAAGTCAATCACCTCGCCATGTTTCATCACCCGGCTGACCACTTCGCTGGCGGTATATTCATAACGGTCAAAGGATACGGAGAACTCCTGATCATTCTGCAAGTCCAGCTTCATTCCCGGAGTCTGTGAGAGCTGCTGGTACAGCTCGGGCAATGGCGAGCCCACCTGGAAGAAGATCACCCGGTTTCTGGCGAAACGGGATTTGACTTCACTTAAGCTGCCGTCATAGATAATGGAGCCGTGGTCGATGATAATCAGCCGTTTGCACAGGTCCTCAATATCACCCAGATCGTGGGTCGTCAGCATAACTGTAGTCTGCTGCTCTTGGTTGATCTTTTTGATGAATTCGCGGATCTTCTGCTTCACGGAGACGTCGAGGCCAATCGTCGGTTCATCCAGATACACAATCGGCGGGTTATGTAATAAAGCAGCAGCCAGATCCGCTCGCATACGTTGGCCGAGGGAGAGCTTCCGGGCGGATAAGTGAATAAATTCACGCATACCCAGCATCTCAATAAACATCTCCAAGTTGGTCTTGTACACAGCCTCGGGGATCTGATAAATATCCTTCAGCAGGGAAAAGGACTCCACAATCGGAATATCCCACCACAGCTGTGTGCGCTGCCCGAACACCGCTCCGATCTGGGCGGCATTCTCCATTCTTTTCCGGTATGGATTGATACCGTTTACAGAAATACTGCCCGCGGTAGGCATCAGTATGCCGGTCAGCATTTTGATCGTGGTAGACTTGCCTGCACCGTTCGGCCCGACATAGGCCACCGTCTCACCTGCCTCGATGTTAAGGTCCAGCGAATGCACCGCCATCTTCTCAATATGCCTGGGGATCAGCAGATGTTTGACCGCGCCTTTGAGGCCGGGCTCCTTCACCGCCTGCATAAACGACTTGCTCAGTCCGTTAGCTTCAATAATACTCAAGGGTCATCCTCCTTCAGTGTTGATATTCTATAAAAAGGCGTGTTCCGTTAATATAGCATTGCTGTAATGTCGAAAACTATCACAATAAATCGAAAGAATAATATTTTTATTAGTTTATGACGAATCCTGCAAAAAAACCTCTGTCTGATGAACATGCGGATTTTATAGTGGAGCTTTATCTGTCCATCATAGACAATCTAATGATGCATGTTCTTACTTCTCTGATTTATGTTATAATACGTTTTTCTAAAATCGATTATAATAGATTATGGTAAAAATGGAGGTGGAGCTATTTGAGTATCTTTGACAAGACGAGAGTCTGGTGCCTGCCCGGGGACTTGAAGGAGGAGCAGCTTAAATTATTCCAGCCAGTCGCCAAACAAGAAGGAGCTATACCTGCTGAATTGACAGCGGTTTCTTCGAGTGAAAAATGCAAAGACCGTATTTATCATACAGCAATGATTGCTTCCATCCGCAACGAAATGAAAAAAATCAGCCATTTTATCTCCATTCCTTATGTTGTGTTCTTAACTGGCAAGGAGGGCGTCATTCTGGAGCTGGTATCTTCCTCTCCGGATCTTCAAGCGGATATGCTTCAGGCCGGTATGGGTGTCGGTGTCAGCCTAGGAGGGCAATATTCTGGTTTAAATGCGGTCTCGTTGGCTATGGAAATGAACTGTATAGGTGTAGTGAGAGGCGAGGAACATTCCAATATTGTATTTAAAGGATGGAATTGCGTATGTGCTCCGCTGCAGAGGGATGGCAAAGTGTATGGTTATGTGGATATTTCCTTCAATAAAAATGAACAGATTGAATTTGCCATCCCCTTCGTGCAGCAGGTGGCTGAGAACATTTCGGAGAAGTGGATGGAGCAGCACCCGGAGATGCAGCAGTACCGGCTGGAGGCCAGTTTTCAGGAATTTAGACTGACTGCGCGCGAACAAGATGTGTCCCGGTTATGGCTCATGGAGAAAAGTGCGCTGCACATTGCCAACGAGCTGGGGATCAGCGAAGGCACAGTGCGTAACATGGTCAAGAACATCTACAGTAAAATGCGTGTAAATGACCGGTGGCAGTTCACCAAAAAGCTTGCGCATTAACAGATTTTTATACATATAAAAAGAGCCGGCCCGCGATAATTGGTATCCAGGGCCGGCTCTTATTCAATTCTTATAGGGCCGGTTTAGGGATAATCAGCTTTAACCGCAAGAGCAGTTCAGTACTGGCTTGCGTGCGGCCTGCGTTTCATCCAGACGGCTGATTTCCGTAGTGTGCGGAGCATTGATGACGATTTCCGGAGTCTCCTGGGCTTCCTTGACGATTTGAATCATCGTTTCGATGAAGCCATCAAGCGTTTCCTTGCTTTCGGTTTCGGTCGGCTCAATCATCATGCACTCTTCCACAGTCAGCGGGAAGTAGACCGTTGGCGGGTGGTAGCCGAAGTCGAGCAGGCGTTTGGCTACGTCCAGCGTGCGCACGCCGTATTGCTTAAGATTCTTGCCGGACATCACGAACTCGTGCTTGCAGACACCCGGATACGGAATTTCAAAATACGGTGCCAGCCGGTGCATCATATAGTTGGCATTCAGCACGGCGTTCTCGGAAACCTCACGCAGGCCGTCTGGCCCGTAGGTACGGATATAGGCATAGGCACGGACGAGAATTCCAAAGTTGCCGTAAAAGGCCTTGACCCGCCCGATGGATTCCGGGCCGCCATAGTTCAGCGAGAAGCTGTCATCTTCATTCTTGACCACTGTAGGCTGCGGAAGAAAAGGAATCAGCTTCGCTTTCACGCCAACAGGTCCGGCTCCCGGACCGCCGCCGCCGTGCGGGGTGCTCATCGTCTTGTGCAAATTCAAATGCACCACATCGAAGCCCATATCGCCGGGACGGGTAATGCCCATAATGGCATTGGAGTTGGCTCCATCGTAATAGAGCAATCCGCCCGCTTCATGTACAATTGCGGCAATCTCCACGATCTGCGTTTCGAACAGGCCGAGTGTGCTGGGGTTGGTCAGCATCAGCGCGGCGGTATCGCTGCCGACAGCTGCCTTCAGCGCTTCAAGATCAACCATTCCTTTATTATTGGAAGGAATCGTCACCGTATCGAGTCCGGCTGCTGCGGCGCTGGCCGGGTTGGTGCCATGCGAGGAGTCCGGCACAATCACCTTCGTGCGTGTCTCGCCGCGGCTCTCGTGGTAGGCGCGGATCATCATCAGGCCAGTCCATTCACCATGTGCGCCTGCGGCAGGCTGCAGGGAGACGGCATCCATGCCGGTCAAAGCGGAAAGATCATTTTGCAGGGTGTACATCAGTTCCAGAGCTCCCTGAATGCTTTCTTCCGGCTGGTAAGGATGAATCTTGGCCAGTCCCGGGAAGCGGGCAACATCTTCGTTGATCTTCGGATTGTATTTCATCGTGCAGGAGCCGAGCGGATAGAATCCGTTGTCGACGCCGAAGTTACGCCGGGACAGCGCGGTGTAGTGGCGGATGACATCCACTTCGGATACTTCCGGCAGCATGACCGGTTCGCTGCGCAGAAGTCCTGCAGGGATCAGTGCATCAAGGTTCTCGTCCTGCGGAACATCACACTCAGGCAGGGAGTAGGCCGAGCGGCCGGGACGGCTAAGCTCAAAGATCAGACTTTGTTCCGGTTTCATAAACAGCCCTCCAGTGCGCTGGCGAATTGGTCAATTTCGGTTTTGCTTCTTTTCTCCGTGACGGCAACCAGCATATGTCCGGCAAGCTCCGGATAATCACGGCCCAGATCGTAACCGCCGAGATAACCTTCTTTAATGAGCTTGGAATTAATCCTGCTCACTTCACTTCCTTCGGGAAGCTTCAGGACGAATTCGTTAAAGTAAGGAGCTGAGAACGCAGCCGCAGCACCGTTAATTTCGCCGAGCTTGCCGGCGGCATAGTGGCTCTTGCGGATGTTCAGCTCGCCAACCTCGCGCATGCCTTCTTTGCCCATCACGGACAAATAGACGGAAGCGCATAGCGCCAGCAGCGCCTGGTTGGAGCAAATGTTCGAAGTGGCTTTTTCGCGGCGGATATGCTGCTCGCGGGCCTGCAGCGTCAGCACGAAGCCGCGTTTGCCGTTCCGGTCAACGGTCTGGCCGACAATCCGGCCCGGCATGCGGCGCATCAGATGCTCCGCTACGGCGAAGAATCCGCAGGTTGGTCCGCCCAGCGAAGCCGGAATGCCCAGCGGCTGCGCGTCACCGACGACGATGTCGGCGCCGAGCTTGCCCGGCGTTTCCAGCACGCCGAGCGCCAGCGGGTTGGCGCTGACAATGAACAGACCTTTGACGCCGTGGATCAGCGGCTCGATGGCACCGAGATCTTCTATCGCGCCGAAGAAGTTCGGTGACTGCACCAGGACAGCCGCCGTGTCGCCGTCGATGGCTGCGGCAAGCTTCGCTTGGTCGGTTACACCGTCTTTATAGTCAATCTCTACGACATCGAGGCCCCAGGCACCTGCCGAAGTGCGCAGCACCTGGCGGGCCTCCGGATGCACGGTTCGGGAGACAATCAGCTTTTTGCGTTTGGTGGCACCAGCTGCAAGTACTGCCGCTTCCGAGAAAGCCGTAGCGCCATCGTACATGCTGGCGTTGGCCACCTTCATGCCGGTCAGTTCACAAATGTAGGACTGGAATTCAAAGATCGCCTGCAGCTCGCCTTGGCTGATTTCCGGCTGGTAAGGAGTATAAGCAGTATAGAATTCCGAACGGGAGATGACATGATTGATGACGACCGGGATATGATGGTCATACAGGCCGGCGCCGAGGAAGCTGGCGTGGGTATCGAAATTGGCATTTTTGTCGGCCAGCTCTTTCATATGGCGCAGCAAGGCGTATTCATCCAGCGCCTCCGACATCGGCATAGTTCCCTGATAACGGACGGCCTCGGGAATATCGGAGAACAGCTCCTCCATGGACTGAATTCCGACTGCTTCCATCATTTCGTGGCGGTCTTGTTCAGTCATTGGCAGATAACGGTGCTTCATTGCGGCTTCACTCCCTGGCTCTTTTTGTAGAATGGCGCTTTGACCACGACAGCCTTGAGCTGCTTGCCGCGGATCTCTACGTTTACCTCTGTGCCTATTTCACTGTAAGCTGCATCCAGCAGCGCAAGTCCGAGATTGCGTTTGAGTGTCGGAGACTGTGTTCCGGTGGTCACTTCACCGATCTTCACTCCATTCCCGTATACAGGGTAGTGGGAACGCGGAATGCCGCGGTCGATCATTTCCAGACCAACGAGGCGGCGGGGCAGACCGTCAGTCTTTTGCTTCAGCAGCGCCTCACGGCCGATGAAATCTTCTTTGTCCAGCTTCACGAAGAATTGCACGCCCGCTTCTAGCGGCGTAATATCCGCCGACAGCTCCTGGCCGTACAGCGGCATCTTGGCTTCAAAGCGCAGCGTGTCGCGTGCGCCAAGACCGGCCGGTGTCAGGCCGTGCGGAGCACCCGCTTCCAGCAGGCCGTTCCACAGCGCAGCCGCCGTATCCGGCGGCGCGTAGAGCTCGAATCCGTCCTCGCCGGTATATCCGGTGCGGGAGAGCAGAACGTTCACGCCGCACACCTCGGCGTTCTCGATGAAGTGGAAAGGCTTCAGCTCAGCAATGGGAGCCGCTGTAACTTTGGAGAGGATGGCCTCAGCCAGCGGGCCCTGCAGGGCGAGCAGAAGAGTCTCATCCGAGATATTGCTCAGGCTGACGCCGCTGAATTCCGCGGTGAGATGCTCCTGCAGCCATTGAAAGTCCTTGTCGATGTTGGAGGCGTTCACGACAAGCATGTAACGCTCTTCGCCAAGACGGTATACGAGCAAATCATCGACAACACCGCCGTTTGGATATAGAAGCAGCGTGTACTGCGCTCCACCGTCTGCCAGCTTGCTGACATCGTTGGTCGTCATTTTTTGCAGGAAGGCTTCCGAGCCGCTGCCGCTAACCATGAATTCACCCATATGCGACACATCGAACAGTCCGGCTTGCCCGCGGACGGCCTCATGCTCCTTGACGATTCCTGTAAACTGCACCGGCAGCTCCCAGCCGCCGAAGTCAATGCATCTGGACTCCGCATAAGCAGAATAAAGGTCATAAAAAGGCGTTCTTTTCAAAGCGTTCATGTGCTCACTCCCTTGATCTGATTACATGCAAGCCTAACGGGATTTCCTTTGCCGGCAGGGACGGAGTCCGTTTCTGCCCATTAAAAAAAAGGACAGGCGGAAGCCAAATATGCGCACGCGCATATTTAGACTTCCGCTCTGTCCTTTGTACCTGAGAGTTACCCTGCTGTGAACCCGGCAGGTTTCCCCGTTGGTGACCAGTACGCTGCAATGGCAGGGCCTGATGCTCTCCAGAGATGCGTCCGGCAAAGGTCCTTTTGCCTGAGAGATTCACCCCGTAGAGGGCTTACTCCTTCGGCGCCGTCTTCAAGAGACGGTCTCTCCCTATGCCATCATTCGCAAACCGTATAATTTTCTGCTGACTCCATTAAAACGGGTATGGAGGTGCACTGTCAACAAAAAAACGTCAAAAAGATGACAAATTTAAATTTCCTGTCAGTTATATTGACATTGAGCAGGACGATAACTTAGTCTATAACTAAATTTACAACTCCAATTCGGAAATGAGGCGGCTTGAAATGAGTGAAGTGCTAGATAACCTGCTGTACAGCGAAGAGCATGAATGGGCGCAGCAGGGTGAAGGACGGTTAATACGTGTTGGGATTACGGACCATGCCCAGCATTTACTGGGCGATATCGTATTTGTGGAATTTCCTGAAGTTGGATCGGCTATTTCTGCCGGGGACAGCGTGGGCAGCATTGAATCCGTAAAGACGGTTTCCGAATTATATTCACCGGTATCGGGAACGGTGACCAAGATTAACGATGCACTGGAGAACAGCCCGGAGCTGATTAACGATCAGCCGTACAGCGGGGGCTGGATTTTTGAACTGGAGATCGAAGGCGAGTATGCCGACGCCGTATCGGGACTGCTGGACGCAGCCGCTTACCGTGAACGGGTTGGGGAATAGCAATTGGTTTTATAAAAAAATTATTAAAGACGGATTTCGCGCATTAGCTGCACTAATGTGAGGAGTCTGTCTTTTTGCGCTTTCAGCGGCTTGGAAAATCTGCAAGTCCCGGATAAAAATGTGGAGCCATCCGCCACAAGAGGGGCAGCAGTGCAAGGCCAATCAGGATGAATAAACAGCATAGAAGGATAAATCTGTAGATTTTGCGAGGGGGTGCAGCCGGTCTGAGCACAAAGTAATAAACGCCGATAGAGTAAAAGGGATACAGCAGGACAGCTGCCATGGCCATACAGACAAAAAAGGTCATCTCACCGGCTGAGCTGGGAATCATTGCGTCCGGGTAATACACGGGATCAAGCTGCAAAAAGATAACGACAAACGGCACGTAAGCGAAAAACAGGTGCAGAAAAAAGCAGCGGATGCGTCCGTTGTCGGCCAGACCGTAGAGCATCCACCAGACTCCCAGCCAGGGCAAAGCAAAAGCGCCGCCCGCAAGCAAAAAACGAACGGCGATTTGAATCAGCTTGCTTAGCGGATACACATTGGCTTGTTCGCCCCAGAAAAGGGAGTACGACGAGAGTAAAAGGAAATAAGCCATGCCCCCAACGAAGAAAGTAATGATTCCCTGGAGAAACGCCGTAACCAATAACGAGACTAGTAGACGCAGATTTTTTAATAATCGGGTGGGATCAGGTGATGTTCCGTTTAGAGTTTCCATACCTACTCAGACTCCTTTAGAAGCAAATGTAACCTTTCATCATCTGCTGTTCTGGGCTGATAGGCGGAATTGTTCTTCGTCTTGAAGCTGCCGCAGCACGATTAGCTCGACTCGGCGGTTTTTCTGTTTTCCAAGCAGCGTAGTATTGTCGGCAGCGGGCCGGGTATCGGCATAGCCGGCATACTGGAAGGTATCCGGATCCAGTCCTTCATTGTCGAGGAAGAAACGCAGGATGGAGAGTGCCCGCGCGCCTGACAGCTCCCAGTTGTCGTTATAGCGCGAGCCAACCGACACCGGGGTATTGTCAGTATGTCCCTCGATGCTGATGGATGCGCCTATGCCGCGGAACAGGCCTGAGAGCTGGCGGAGCGCAGGGAATGCAGGTGCTTTCAGCTCGGCTTTGCCGGCATCGAACAGGAACCGGTCGCTAAGTGTAATGGCAATGCCCTGTGGTTTATCTGCAACAAAGATCTGATCTCCGAGGTTGTTGTCTTCAACATATTTGGTGATGACGCCCATCAATGAGGCCAGCTTCGCTTCCTGTTCCTTGAAAGCCAGTTCACGTGACGAAGGCGGCAGAGCCGCCTCTCCGGCATCGGCTGTGCCTGCAACATTATCTTGAGTGCCTTCGCCAGCGACAATTGCAGAATTGCTTCCTTGTTTCTGACTGTTTGCTGAGCCGCTGTTTTCCGTTTCTTGTTGGGTCTCCAGAATACCATCGCCACCTTCAAGCACAGGGTTGCCGCTCCTGAACGTTTCCGAAAGGGAACCGGTGACAATCTTGTATTTCTGCACGTCCAGACTGCTCATGGCGAACATAATGACGAAAAATATAAGTAAAAGTGTAATGAGATCGGCATAAGTGATCATCCAGCGGTCATTGCTCTCCCGGCCTTCGGCGTGCTGCTCACGCCGGTTTCTCTGCCTCATAGCAGCCCTCTTGCATACTCACGCTCACGGCTTCCGGCAGAATCCGCAGTGAAGGAGCTAAGCTTCTTGCGCACCAGCTGCGGATGATCCCCGTTCTGCAGGGCCAGAATGCCGACCAGCAGCATCTCCATGCCAGCCAGCTCGGTTTGGCTGCGGGATTTGATCTTGGAGGCAATGGGTAAAAATATTAGATTAGCGCTGGCTACACCGTAAAGCGTCGCTGTAAAAGCGACTGCGATGGATGCTCCCAGATTGGAAGGATCGGTCAGATTGCTGAGTACATGGATCAGTCCCATGACCGTCCCGATAATCCCCATCGTTGGTGCGTAGCCTCCGGCCGCCTCAAATATTTTGGCGTAGCCGTTGTACTTCAATTCTTTGGCGTCCATGTCCAGCTCCAGAATCTGGCGAACCTCGTCAGCATCTGTGCCGTCGACGATCAGCAGCAATCCTTCACGGGTAAAGGGATTGGGATGTTCTTCGGCTTTTTGCTCCAGCAAGAGCACGCCGCCGCGCCGGGTAATAGCAGCCATGGAGATCAGCTCCTCCGCGTTCTGCTCACTCAGGTCCGGATGCCTGCCAAAGGCCATGCGCAGTGCAGCAGGGATGTGACGCAGTTTAGATGCGGGAAAGCTGATGAGAACAGCGGCCAATGTGCCGCCAAAGACAATCAGTGCAGCATTAGGCTGCAGCAATCCGGAGAGATTGCCGCCTTCCCAAAAGAAGCCGCCGATCATAGCGGCCAGTCCAGCCAGGAGGCCGATAATTGCGGTGATATCCATAGGTTATGACTCCTTACTTTTCTATATATTATGGTTTGCATGAATGTAGGCAACACTGTATAATAAACGGGAACAAGTATTCTTATCTTCCATATTTTTCAGGATTGTATGGAGAGCCAGTACTTAGGGCCACAATTATACTATACTACTATATTTTAGACGATAGAGGGGAGACGGGCAAATGAGTGATATTGTCGTCAGTACGAAGACTTTTGAACTGGAGTCCGAATACACACCCCAGGGCGATCAGCCTCATGCCATTGAGGAATTATTGGACGGCATCCGGCAGGGCAAGAAGCACCAGACGCTGCTGGGAGCGACGGGCACAGGTAAGACATTCACCGTCGCACAAGTGATTTCCAAGTTAAACCGCCCCACGCTGGTAATAGCGCACAATAAGACACTTGCTGCACAGCTGGCGAGTGAATTCAAAGAGTTTTTCCCGAACAATTCGGTAGATTACTTCGTCAGTTACTACGATTACTACCAGCCAGAGGCTTACATTCCCTCCTCCGACACCTACATCGAGAAAGATTCCAGCATCAATGAAGAGATAGATAAGCTGCGCCACTCCGCGACCAGTTCATTGTTTGAACGGCGTGATGTCATTATTGTAGCGAGTGTGTCCTGCATTTACGGTCTCGGTTCGCCGAAGGAATACGGAAGCCTCCTGCTCTCGCTGCGGGTAGGGATGGAGAAGCCACGTAACCAGATCTTAAGCAGACTTGTAGATATCCAGTATCAGCGAAATGACATGAATTTTGTCCGCGGTACATTCCGTGTGCGCGGCGATGTGGTTGAGATCTTCCCGGCATCACAGGGAGAACATGCCATCCGGGTAGAATTGTTCGGCGACGAGATTGAACGAATTACCGAGATTGACGTGCTGACCGGAGAATTAATCGGTGAACGTGAGCACATCGCGATCTTTCCGGCCTCTCACTTTGTAACCCAGGAAGAAACGATGAAGGTTGCGATCGTCAACATCGAACGTGAACTGGAGGAACGGCTGGCCGTTCTTCGTGACGCAGGTAAGCTGCTGGAAGCCCAGCGGCTGGAGCAGCGGACGCGTTATGACATCGAGATGATGAAGGAGGTCGGCTTCTGCTCCGGGATTGAGAACTATTCCGGACCGCTCACCTTCCGTGAGCCGGGTGCAACCCCTTATACCTTGATGGACTACTTCCCGGATGACATGCTGATTATTATTGATGAATCTCATGTTACCCTTCCGCAGATCAGGGCCATGTACAACGGTGACCGTGCGCGGAAGACCGTCCTGGTAGAGCATGGATTCCGCTTGCCGTCAGCGCTGGATAACCGGCCGCTTCAGTTTGAGGAGTTCGAAGACAAGGTAAGCCAGATTGTCTATGTATCCGCTACGCCAGGTCCATACGAAATGGAACACTGCGATACGATGGTGCAGCAGATTATCCGCCCTACCGGTCTGCTTGATCCGATTATTGAGGTGCGTCCGACAGAAGGCCAGATCGATGATCTGATCAGTGAAATCCGCGACCGTGTGGAGCGCGATGAACGGGTACTGGTAACGACACTTACGAAGAAAATGTCCGAGGATCTGACCGATTACTTCAAGGAGATCGGGATCAAGGTCCGATATATGCACTCTGATATCAAGACGCTGGAGCGGATGGCGATTCTGCGTGATCTGCGTCTCGGGACGTTCCATGTCCTCGTGGGTATCAACTTATTAAGAGAAGGACTGGACTTGCCAGAGGTATCCCTTGTCGCGATTCTCGACGCCGACAAGGAAGGTTTCCTCCGTTCTGAACGCTCACTGATTCAGACTATCGGCCGTGCCGCCCGTAACTCAGGCGGCCGCGTCATTATGTATGGTGACCGTATTACGGATTCCATGGAGAAAGCTATGAGCGAAACCGAACGCCGCCGGGAGATCCAGATTGCCTATAATGAGAAGCATGGAATCACCCCGACGACGATCAACAAGAAAATCCGCGAAATCATCGAGGCGACCAAGGTCGCCGAATCCAAGGCCGAATATCTCACCGGCGTGGGCGGCAAGATGAACAAGAAGGACCGCCAAAGCCTGATGCAGCGTCTGGAGGCCGAGATGAAGGACGCCGCCAAGAACCTGCAATTCGAGCGCGCCGCCGAGCTGCGTGATGCTTTGCTGGAGCTACGGGCCGAGTAAATATTTAAGCGAGTACCGGAACGGCGCTTCCCAGGCCGTTCTTTTTAGATAAACTGCTCCGTTGTCTTGTTGCCTGTTGTCAGCGCATCCCGCAGGGACAGCCGTCTTGGCGGTTTCCGGTCTTAGCGCATCCCATAGGGACAGCCGCTCTGGTGGTTTCCGGCTTTAGCGCATCCCGCAGGGACAGCCGCTCTTGATGGTTTCGGTTCTAGCGCATCCCGTAGGGACAGCCACCCTGGCGGTTTTCGGTTTTAGCGCATCCCGTAGGGACAGCCGCCCTGACGGTTTTCAGTTTTAGCGCATCCCGCAGGGAGAGCCGTCCTGGTAGTTTCCGGTTTTAGCGCATCCCGTAGGGATAGCGTCCCGGCACGCAGCAGCATGCAGCGTGCCGACCAGCGGAGCACGGACGTTGAAGCGGTCCCTTTAGGGACAAGCGCTCCGAGCACCATAACAGCTAAGTACAGCCCCACCCATCTCCTTCACCAACCTTGCGGGTGTCCAGAGGGCGGAGCCCTTGGGGCCCTCCCTTGGGAGGGAGGGTTTGGGAGGGATCGAAAATATTTTGAAATGTAGCTTTTAAATAAGGCTTTGAACTAGTTTTGAACTAAATGATTTATATAAAGGAGAGGTACCGTTGGCGAACGAAAATATAGTAATCAAAGGCGCGAGGGCGCATAATCTCAAGAACATTGACGTAACGATTCCGCGGGACCGCTTCGTCGTGCTTACGGGACTTAGCGGCTCCGGCAAATCGTCGCTGGCGTTCGATACGATCTACGCGGAGGGACAGCGCCGTTATGTCGAGTCCCTGTCGGCGTATGCCCGCCAGTTCCTGGGCCAGATGGAGAAGCCGGACGTTGATTCCATCGACGGATTATCTCCGGCAATATCGATCGACCAGAAGACTACAAGCCGCAATCCGCGCTCAACGGTAGGTACGGTTACGGAGATTTATGACTATTTGCGGCTGTTGTTTGCCCGGGTCGGCCATCCTCATTGCCCGGATCACGGGATCGAAATTACATCACAGACCGTCGAACAGATGGTGGACCGGATTATGCAGTATCCCGAGAAGACGCGGCTGCAGATTCTGGCACCGGTTATTTCCGGGCGCAAGGGTGAACACAAGGGGCTGTTTTCGGATATCTCCAAGCAGGGATTTGTCCGTGTGCGCGTTGATGGCGAGCTGCGGGAAGTCACTGAAGATATTCAACTGGAGAAGAACAAGAAGCATACCATCGAGGTCGTGGTTGACCGTATTGTCATCAAGGATGATATGGAGACTCGTCTGACCGACTCGCTTGAAACAGCCTTGAAGCTCTCGGGTGGACAGATTCTGGTTGATGTTATCGGCCAGGAAGAACTTCTGTTCAGTTCGAATTTTGCTTGTCCGGTATGCGGATTTAGTATTGAAGAGCTGGCACCGCGTATGTTCTCCTTCAACAGCCCTTTCGGCGCTTGTCCAGAGTGTGATGGACTTGGTATGAATATGGTTGTCGATCCAGATCTATTAATTCCGGATTCCGAGAAATCGATTGAAGAAGGAGCGTTTCTGGCCTGGACCGGCAGCACATCGAACTACTACCCGCAGTTTCTGAAATCGGTCTGTGAGCACTTTAAGATTCCGCAAAATGTTCCTGTAAGCAGCCTGACTCCCGAACACATGAACAAGCTGCTCCACGGCACAGGCAGCGAGAAGATCCGGTTCCGGTATGAAAATGACTTCGGCCAGAAAAAAGATGCGCTGGTTGCCTTTGAAGGAATTATTCCGAATCTGGAACGACGTTACCGCGATACGGCATCGGATGGAATCCGTGAGTTTATCGAAGGTTTTATGAGCGCCAAGCCTTGTAATGTATGCAAGGGCAAACGGCTGAAGAAAGAAATTCTTGCGGTCACAATTAATGAGCAGAATGTAGCGGATGTTACGGATCTCTCGATTGGCGACTGTTTGGACTTCTTTGATAATCTGGTGCTTAGCGAGAAGGAAACAGCCATTGCCCATCTTATTCTGAAAGAGATTAGCAGCAGACTTGGCTTCCTGGTGAATGTGGGTCTGAATTATTTGACGCTCAGTCGTGCGGCAGGTTCACTCTCCGGCGGTGAGGCGCAGCGGATCAGACTGGCGACGCAGATTGGCTCCAGCTTGATGGGCGTTCTGTACATCCTGGACGAGCCAAGTATTGGTCTGCATCAACGAGACAATGACCGGCTGATCGCCACACTGGGGCATATGCGCGATCTCGGCAACACATTAATTGTGGTTGAGCATGATGAAGATACGATGATGGCGGCAGACTATATTATTGATATCGGACCGGGTGCCGGTATCCACGGCGGACAGGTTATTGCCCAAGGAACGCCGCAGGAAATCATGAAAGACCCGAATTCCTTGACCGGAGAGTACTTAAGCGGACGCAAGTTTATTCCGGTTACGTCCAAACGGCGGCCAACCGATGACCGCTGGCTGGAAATTCGCGGAGCCAAAGAGAATAACCTGAAGAATGTAAATGTCAAGATTCCGTTAGGTGTCTTTACTGCAGTGACTGGAGTTTCCGGTTCTGGCAAATCGTCGCTGGTTAATGAAATCCTCTATAAGAGCCTGGCCCGTCAGTTGAATAAGGCCGTTAAGGTCCGTCCCGGTCTGCATAAGGAAATTCGCGGTCTGGACAATTTGGACAAGGTCATAGAGATCGACCAATCGCCGATCGGCCGCACGCCGCGTTCCA
This sequence comes from Paenibacillus sp. IHBB 3054, assembly GCF_051594305.1. Taxonomy (NCBI): domain Bacteria; kingdom Bacillati; phylum Bacillota; class Bacilli; order Caryophanales; family Paenibacillaceae; genus Paenibacillus; species Paenibacillus sp. IHBB 3054. The sequence goes on from NZ_JBOFBG010000005.1 coordinate 229,192, forward strand.
ATCCGGCTACCTATACCGGGGTGTTCGATGATATTCGTGATCTGTTCTCCAAAACCAATGAAGCCAAGGTGCGCGGATTCCAGAAGGGCCGCTTCAGCTTCAACGTCAAAGGCGGCCGTTGCGAGGCCTGCCGTGGAGACGGAATTATCAAGATTGAAATGCACTTCCTGCCGGATGTCTATGTTCCTTGCGAAGTATGTAAAGGCAAACGTTACAACCGCGAAACACTGGAAGTGAAATACAAGGGCAAAAACATCTCTGATGTGCTGGAAATGACGGTAGAGGATGCAACCGGGTTCTTCCAGAACATCCCGCGCATCCACCGCAAAATGCAGACCTTGCTGGATGTGGGTCTTGGGTACATCAAGATTGGCCAGCCGGGAACGACGTTGTCCGGGGGTGAAGCGCAGCGCGTGAAGCTGGCTTCCGAGCTATACCGCCGCAGTACCGGCAAGACACTGTACATTCTGGATGAACCGACAACAGGGTTGCATGTGGATGACATCGGCCGCCTGCTGGAGGTGCTGCACCGCCTGGTGGATTCCGGCGAATCCGTTCTGGTCATCGAACATAACCTCGATGTGATCAAGACGGCCGATTATGTTATTGATATGGGACCGGAAGGCGGCAGCGGCGGGGGAACGGTACTGGCTACAGGGACACCGGAGAAGTTAATCACCGTTGCGGAGTCCTATACCGGCAAATACCTGAAGCCGATTCTGATCCGCGATACGGAGCGGACTAAAGCTCTGCAGCTGCAGACGTCGGAGACAGTATAACTGCACTTCATGAAGAACAAAAGAGCCACAGCATTTTCGCCGTGGTTCTTTTAGTTTTTCGGCCTTATTTTTCAATAATCATTCGGATAATGTTCAGCCCGTCTTTCTGCACTTTGCCAAATTAAAACTTGGCCAGCTCAGCAAGCATTGTACCTCAACAGGCTTGAAAGCCATCATAGAAATAAGGACAGCTTAATGGTTGAATCAGGCATATTGGGAGCATGTCCGCAGTAAGATTCAAAGAGAAGGATTTGCGTTGAATGATTAGCAGGGATGGAAAACAGCCTTACATATAATTCGCTCTTTGAAAAATCAATACAAAACATGGTGTCAATGAAAAATATCATGATTTTTGGCCCTGAATCCGCTGCGAAAAATATTTATCGTGACTTTTACATAAAATTTATGCAATTCCTATTGCGTCACTGAAATGGTAGCGATAACATAGAGGGAGATATGGATTAGATGAACTTGCTTGACAACACTTTCGAGGAGGTAATGCCATGCTGCTTGCAGAAGCTGCTGCGCAAGAACCGTCTAAATTTCATACCTTCGATGTATTTATGATCGCCTTTACCATCCTGATACTCATTGGGGTCATCCGGCTGCTGCGGGCTCCGCAGAAGAACAAATTTGCGATTGGCTTCGGAGTGGTAAGCTTGCTGGTATTTGCGGTTTCGGATTACGCGATGCTTATGCACTGGTTAAGCTGACACAGGAACACTGCCCTGCTTCAGATTCAAGTCAAAACAATTACAGATTTTAAGTTAACCCAAAGACACCTTTAACCGCCGTCAGGCGCGACTAAAGGCGTCTTTTTCAAATTATGCACGTCTTCATATGAGTCAACTGCGTTATGTACAACCTGGAACAAGGTCAGAGAGAGCGCCCGGCGAAGGCTGGGGAAATGGGGGAAGAACATGGTTAAGAAAAGCCTCGGACTGTTGCTGTGCGGAGTATTGCTGACAGGAATAGGAGGCGGATCGCTTTCTGCGCAGGGGGCGCCGTTTCCGGATGGCTTGCAGACTGCGGGGAATGTATCGTCTTCAGGAAAGATCAAAGAAATAGGAAGTACCCTGACCGGCAGCAAAAAGAGTGCAGCCTCGATAACCGATCCGGTACCGCAAATTATCAAAGAGGTTTCCCCGTCGGTAGTAGGAATTATCGGCAAATATTCAGAAGATCGCTCTAATGCACCCAATGACCGTTTTAATCTGTCCCATGGATCAGGTATCATCGTCAGGGCAAACGGCTGGATTATTACGAATGCGCATGTGATGAAGGGACTGCAGAATGCTGTGGTCGTTACATCGGACGCGAAGTCCTACAGCATCACAAATACGTATTTGGATGAGGTTAGTGATCTGGCACTGATCAAGATCAATGCCAAGGCATTAAAGCCCGCGAAGTTTGCCCAATCTGCTGCCAGCCTTCAGGTTGGCGACAAAGTGATTGCCATCGGTACACCCATTTCCTTCTCGCTGCGAAATTCTGCCACGGTAGGGGTGGTCAGCGGTCTTAACCGTTCAGTTGATGCTGCCTATCGGCTCATCCAGAGTGATACGGCGATTAATCCAGGCAACAGCGGCGGTCCGCTCGTCAGCATGAAAGGCGAGGTACTGGGCGTGAACAGTCTGAAATTTGCCGCAGTAGGTGTAGAGAATATGGGATTTTCTATCCCGTCTGATACGGTACAGTACATTATGAACCAGCTGTTCAAGTATGGAGAGGTAAAACATCCAAGTCTTGGCCTGGAGCTGGAGGAAAGCTGGTCTGCCTTAGTGGGCCTGCCCTCACAAGATCCCTTAACAGTTACGAAGGTCATCTCTGCGGAAGCAGACAAGGCAGGGATTCTTGAAGGGGATGTTTTATACGCGATTAACGGCCACTGTGTCGGCTCCTTAGTGGATGTTAATGAACTTTTCAAAAGCTACGCACCGGGTGCAGTGGTAAATCTGCTTATGCAGAGCGACGGCGATATTGTTACCCGGAAGCTCACGCTTGGCCAGGGCGATCCCCTGATAAACAATGAAGAAGCTGATGTGGAAGGTGATGCTGATGGACAAGCGGAAGAGTAAAGGGGTACTGGGAAGAGAGGGGCGGAAGAGGGACCGCAGATTTACTTATCGTGGTCTATGTACAATGATGCTTGCTCTGGTGCTGCTGCTGACTGTGCTCCCGGTCACAGAGGTGCATGCGGCGGAGAAGGCGGAGCTGCAGCTCACCCTTAAGGTCGGCAGTCCGGTTGCAACGGTGAATGGCAAAAAAATTACGATTAAGCAGCCTTTTATGAAGAATGGTACCGTCATGGTGCCGCTCGGCGTGTTCAAGAAAACATTTGGCAGCACGGTTTCCCTCGAACCCAGCGGTGTGGTCAAGGTGATGTACGGACGGCATACGGGAACGATGGTGATAGGCAGCAGTACTGCCTGGAAGGATGGCGTCAAAATCAAACTTGCTACACCGCCGCATATGGTCTCTGGGGTTTTGATGGTCCCACTGAGGTTCGTGGCGGGAGTGCTGGACGCACGTGTAACTTCCGGCAGCAACGGTGAGCTGGTAGTGTCGCTTGTGCCATCGGTCACTGAAGAAGAGGCGCCCGGGGATAGCGGCATTGACAGCGATGTCGGTAAGACGCGGATAGGGAACAGCCATTTTCAGTGGAGCATCAATTATCCTCCCGGACTGGTGGTTGGCGACAGCGGCGGCAATGAAGGCGTGGCTACCTTTATGAATTCAGAGAATCAGTATTATCTGGAGGTTCATGCCTCACCGCAGGAGAATCCGGCAGACCCGGAACAATTGCTGGATGGGCTGCTCCGCTCGGCCGAAGAAGGCGGGGAAACGATTTTGGACCGGGAAACTTATCCGAATGCCGTTGTGCCCTACGCGCGAATTGTCAGCAAGGATTCCAGCGGCGCACTGTGGGAGAACAGGCAATATAATGCCGGAGGGAGACTGTATGAGCTGTATCTGACCGATGACAATGCAGCGAACTATAAGGATTTTGATGAATATGCGGTGCTGTTAAACTCCTTCCGGCCAACCTTTGATCCGAATGATAAAAGCCAACGTGATCTCTCCACAGTGAAAAACGGGCTGCATGAAGGGTACAATGAGGACTACGGCATTGCGCTGCAGGTCCCTGCAGACTGGAGTATGGATGACCAGCATCTGTATTATGAGAGCAAACAAGGGAGCTATTTGCGTGTGAAAGTGACATCTGCTCCGTCCGGTTCTACGCTGGAAACCTGGAGCAAGGAGTTGGAGGCGCAGATTCGAGCCAACTATGTGGACGGGGCTTATACGATTAATGAAAGCACGTCTGCAAAAGTTTCCGGTCAACCGGCGCGGGTCATTGAAAGTCTGCTGAATCCGGGCAGCGGCTGGATTACGAAATATCAAACCCTGCTGTTGAAGAATGGGCACCGCTATTACGTAGAATATGTGGCAGTTGCCGGTCAGGATGAGGACAAGGCACGGTTCAAGGATATTTTAAGCTCAATCGATATTGATTTTGAATTAATAAAAGAGAACTTCGGGCGGCTGGAAATAGATGACTATCCGGTACTTTACGCTAAAACAGTCAACAAAAGCTCCAAAACCTATGGCTACAGCATTCATATTCCGTCATTATGGACAGCTGTCCAGGATGTCTTTGAAACCCAGAACGTAGAGTACCGCTTCACCGGAGGGCGTTTCCAAATCACTGTGAGCCCCGAAGGTTCGGCCGAGTACACTGTGAGCCAGCTCCAAAGCTACTATCAGAACACGAAAAACGACCCCAAAGGCCCGCAGGTCGAACGTGTGGAGGACATCACCTTTGCCGAAGTTCCAGCCACAAGCCTTACTGTCCACCAGAGCAAAAACGGCATTCCTTACCGCACCCAGCTCATCGTTTTAAGTAAAAATGAACGGGTCTATACTCTCACTGTCACGCTAAATGACGCTAACGCAACGCCTGAGCAGCAGGCTCTTATAGACAAGACGCTGAAGTCTTTTGTATTGGCGGGGGAGAAAAAATAGGTAGGACATGTTGAGGAATAAGGAATAAATAGTATAATTATTGCAGACGAAGAACGTCCCAAGTTGCCAATTTTGGCTGGGGCGTTCTTTTTTTTTATGAAGAAATGAGGAGGGATTGAGCAATGAGTTTTGAACAAGAACATCAGTTATTGATGGAACATCATTTAGGACTAAGAACAGGGGGACGGCGGGGACGTTTGGCTAGAGGACATCTATATGCCAAAAAGCTTCTGCTGCAAAATGTCTGGGTGCCACTATTCGGTAATTTTGATGACCTGCATCCTGAATATGAAGTTTACGATTGGAATCGCAAGTCGCAATTTCTTTGGCCTGGTTACTCTTTGAACCGGGATGCTTTTTTATCAGGGCTGGGTTGGAGAATCATTCATTTCTCCTTCGACGATGTGCAAAGGCGGAAGGGATAGGTTAGGAATAAGTTCGGTTTAAATAATCCGGTTAAAGCCCTTTCCCTGTATAATTTCTGGCAAATCAATGGCGCAAGGCTGTGATTTTTGATACAATTAATAAGTTGAAGAGATGGAAATGACCCGTCCATATGACGGTTTGGGAGGATATAAATGAACGAGCAAGGAATACGCAGGGAAGACGTGGAACTGTTGGCTCCGGCAGGTGACTGGGAGTGCATGCGTGCAGCAGTGGCGAACGGGGCGGATGCTGTCTTTTTTGGCGTAGAGAAATTTAATGCACGGGCCAGAGCAAACAACTTCCGCTCGGAGGAGCTGCCGGAGATTATGGCATTCCTGCACAGCTATGGCGTGAAGGGGTTTCTGACCTTTAATATACTGGTGTTTGAGAACGAGCTGGCAGATGCAAAAGAATTGATTGATGCCTGTGTAGATGCTGGTGTGGATGCGGTGATTGTACAGGATTTGGGGCTCGTCAAAATGATCCGCGAGATTTCTCCGGACTTTCCAATTCACGGTTCGACGCAAATGACGATTACTTCACCGGAGGCGGTGGAGTTTACGAAGCCCTTCGGGCTGGAGCGTGTAGTGCTCGGCCGTGAGAACAATCTGAAGCAGATCCGCACGATCGGGGAGCAGGCCCGCCTGCCGATGGAAGTTTTCGTGCATGGAGCACTTTGTGTGTCCTATTCAGGGCAATGCCTGACCTCGGAAATGTGGGGGGGACGTTCCGCGAACCGCGGGGAGTGTGCCCAGGCCTGCCGTTTGCCGTATGACCTGATGGTCGACGGTGAAGTGAAGCCGATGGGTGATGTAACCTATCTGCTGTCTCCTAAGGATCTGGCGGCCATTGATCTGATGCCGGAGCTGATCGAAGCGGGTGTGACCTCTTTCAAAATAGAAGGCCGTCTCAAAACCCCGGAGTACGTGGCAAACGTGGTGAGCAAGTACCGTAAGGCTATTGACCGGTATTTTGACGGAAACTGGTCTCCGACTTCTAAGGAAGATATCCGTGAGCTGCAGCAGAGCTTTTCCCGCGGCTTTACGCATGGCTTCCTTGAGGGAACAAACAACAAGAAGCTGGTTGACGGGACTTTCCCGAAAAGCCGTGGTGTGTATATGGGCACGGTTGAGCAGATTTTGCGCGATGGTGTAGTCTGCCGCATTCATGCTCCGCTTAAACGCGGAGACGGCATTGTGTTCGACGCCGGTGATCCGACCAAGAAGGAAGAAGGCGGACGCGTGTATGACTTGCGCCGCAAAGGCGTGAAGCTTGAGGGCGAAGCCGGAGAAGGCTGGATCATCGACATTGTGCCTGGGCGCAACGATGTGGATTTGCGCCGCCTGCATGTCGGCGACCGCATCTGGAAGACCAATGATCCGGCGCTCGACAAGGCGCTGCGCCAGAGTTACGAAACCGAGAAGCCGTACCGCGTCTTCCCGGTTCATGTCAAGGTGGAAGGCCGCGCCGGAGAGAAGCTGGCTACATGGTGGACGGACGTGCAGAAGGACGTCACTGTCCGTGTAGACTCGGAGCTGCTGCTGGAAACCGCGCAAAAGCGCCCGATGGACGCCGCACTGCTGGAAGAACAATTCGGCCGCCTGGGCGGGACCGTGTTCCAGCTTGAGGCGCTTACGTCGCAGCTGGAAGGCGACGTGATCGTGCCTATGCGCGAGCTGAACAGCATCCGCCGCCAAGCGGTGGAGCTGCTTGCCGGCGAGCGCCCGAAACCGCCCGTCTATGTGAAACGGGCGGTAGAGATCTATAGCGACGCCTCCCGCAGGGACGTCGCTGCACGCGGTGATGCGGAGCTCACCGCGCTGTGCCGCAGCCTGCCGCAGGTGCAGGCTGCCCTCGAAGCCGGCGTAAGAAGCATTTACGCCGACTTCGAATTTATCAAGCAGTTCCCGGCAGCGGTAGACGCTGTCCGGGCTGCGGGGGCCAGCATCACGCTAGCCACGCCACGCATCCATATGCCGGGCGAGAACGGCTATCACGCCAATATTCTGCGCCTGCAGCCGGATGCTGTGCTGGTGCGCAATACCGGCGCGCTGTATTATTATCTGCGCCGCCGCATGGAGCAGCCGGATGCTGTGCATCCACGGCTGATTGGCGACTTTTCGCTGAATATCGCCAATCATAAGGCGGTGGATCTGTTCCTGGAAGCGGGCTGCGATGTTGTCACGCCTTCTTATGACCTGAACATTCAGCAAATGGTCGATCTGCTGGGCCGCAGCAATACCTCGCGGATGGAGGTTGTGATCCATCAGCATCTGCCGATGTTCCACACCGAGCACTGCGTGTACTGCACCTTCATGAGTGAAGGCACAGACTATACGAACTGCGGACGCCCTTGCGAGGAGCAGCGTGCATCTCTGCAGGACCGGATTGGCATGTCCCATCCTGTCCGCGTGGATGAAGGCTGCCGCAATACCGTATACAATGCGGTTGAACAGTCAGGCGCGGAATACCTGAACAATTTCCGCGAGCTGGGCGTTTCTTCTTTCCGCGTCGAATTTCTGGAAGAAACACCGGAGCAGGTTGCCGAGGTCATTAGTCTCTACTCCCGTGCGCTCCGTGGGGAGATCTCCGGCACGCAGGTATGGAAGAGCCTGAAGGCCACCAACCAGCTTGGGGTTACACGCGGACAGCTCGTCAACGCGAAATAAAGAAGAGTGGGACTGGCTTACCAATCCCATGGTAATTAGTCCCTAGCTCCGATTCAATGCAGAGCCAGTGTGGCAAAGGAGGTTTGATGAATCCTCCATGCCACACTGGCTCTTTTTGTCTACAGGATTATTCTTACTGGAGGTTAACCATATAACTGCCAAAAATCGTCCATAACTGCTATAATTAAAATAATTATGCATTTTACCATGTCATCTAAAAACCGGAAAAAGAAAAGAATACGAAGGAGCTATATGATGAAGATCCGTAAAGCGATTATTCCCGCTGCCGGTCTCGGAACCCGTTTTTTGCCCGCGACCAAAGCGATGCCCAAAGAAATGCTGCCGATTGTAGACAAACCAACGATTCAATATATTGTAGAGGAAGCCGTTGCCTCCGGCATTGAGGACATCATCATTGTGACGGGTAAAGGCAAGCGCGCGATTGAAGACCATTTCGACAACTCATTTGAGCTTGAGTTCAACCTGGCTGAGAAACAGAAGTGGGAGCTGCTGGAGTCTGTGCGCAAATCCTCCGAAATGGCCGACATTCACTATATCCGGCAAAAGGAACCGCGTGGACTAGGACATGCTATCTGGTGCGCCCGCAAATTCATCGGGAATGAACCGTTTGCTGTATTGCTCGGAGACGATATTGTTGAAGCGGACAAACCTTGCCTTAGACAGATGATCGAAGTTTACGATCAATATAAATCCTCCATAGTCGGAGTTCAGCCGGTGCCTTGGGAAGAGGTATCCCGATACGGCCTTGTAGATGGTACACCTTTGGCTGAACGTGTCTACAAAGCTAACCGCCTTGTTGAGAAGCCAAAGAGAGAAGAGGCTCCTTCCAACCTGGCGATCTTGGGACGTTATATACTGACTCCGCGTATTTTCGATATGCTCGGAGAACAGCAGGTTGGAGTAGGCGGCGAAATCCAGCTTACGGATGCCATTGCCCGTTTAAGTGAAGTGGAGCGGATCATCGCTTACGACTTTGAAGGCAAACGCCATGACGTCGGCGAGAAGATGGGTTTCATCCAGACGACGATCCACTATGCGCTCCAGCATGAGGAGCTTAAGGAAGGCTTGCTGCAGTACCTCCAGGAAGTGATCCAGAGCGAAGCTCAGAAAGTCGGTAATTAACTGAGCGTCGGTACCCTTAAATCTACACACGGCATTTACCATAACACAAAATAAATAAGAGCGCTCCGCTGTCTATAACTGCGGGACGCTCTTATTTATTTTTCGAACTAAAGATCTATAAGACGATCATATGTTCATAGCTCTTATTACAGCGGGCGCTGATTCCATATAGAATATCGTCCGCTACCTTGTTATCCTGTTAATTACTCTTGAAATGATGTGCTTGCAATTTCAGTAATCTTTTCAATTTCCGCAGGATCAGCAGCGATTAGCTTATTATACACATCCTGATCGAGAGCGGTGTTGGCCTTTTGTTGAGCAGCAAGGTACCAACGGGCAATTTCGCGGTTAGTAGCATCAGTATAATTCTCACTCAATCCAAGCTTCAATGTTGCGGCAGCAACCTGAGTTTGACCTGCCATGAACTGAATTCGGCCTGCATTCAAAGTAATTGCTGAAGGAATGGCCTGGCCCTGCAAGTCTGTAGTTACCTGACGATAGGCTTCGAGGCCGATTTTGAGATTAAGCTGTTTACTATCGTCATTCTTTTGAGTGAAAGCCTGCTGAGCCAGCTCGTAGGAACGGCTGATAAGCGCGCTATACCAGTTCGTGTCCCAGAGAGTTGTACTGTTTACGATATCAGTATAGTTGTCGTTAAAGCCTAGTTTTAACGTTGCTGCCGCTGCATCATTTTCTCCAGCCAGCAACTGCATTCGGCCGATATTTAATGCAATGTTTGGTGTTATCGAGAATGGACGGCCTTGCAGCTGCTCAGGAGGCAAAGTTTTCAGGTGTTCCACTCCATCAACCACATGCTTGTAGGCATCAAAGCCACTAGTCAGGTATTGTTGTTTTTTAGGTTCATCCTTTTGCACACTTGCTGCATTTGCAAGTGCTTGGGACCGGCTGATTATCGTCTCATACCAATCAATGTCCCACACAAATTTATCGGCATTATCAAGGTAGACGCCCAGGGCAAGATCGCTCTGCCCCTTAAGGTCATAATATCCGACTAATTGCTTCAACAAATCCTTATTATAAGGCTCGTCCTTAAGCGCACTTGAAATTACGCTGTAAGCTTCCTCCAGATACTGCTCATCTTGGGTTTGGCTAAAGACTTGCTGATCCATGGACGATAAGTATATCGCCGATTCTGGATGGAATGGACGGTCTTTCAGGGCATCTACCAAAGGTGCTTTAATTTCCTCATAAGATTGGCTGACGCCGATCAGTTTTTTGGCTTTCATTGCGTCATTGCTTGATCCGATATAGCTTATCGACATAAAGACCAGATAGATGGTGCCAATGGTGAGTACAGCCAAGTAGCCGATACGCAGTCCGGGTTTACTCCAGCCACGGCGAAGCGGTTTGCTGTCCATGACAGCGGCCATTCCAGCCAGCCCAAGGAAAACAAGGATTCCCATAAAGGCATAGCTTAGGTTGAAATCCAGTAGGCTGTGGACAAGAATGGACAAGGCGATAATAAGGAAGAAAAATCCATTGTCAAATTCATCTTTCTCCCGTTTCACATAGCTGCGGATATATTTATAGAAAATGTATCCGATAAAGCCCATAAATACGATGAATCCGACAATTCCAACCTCAATCAGATATTGGAGGAAGAAATTATGTGCTTGGCGGCTGGTATAAGGGTTATTCTGATAGTGCTCGTAGAGAGAAGCCCAGCCTCCGCCTCCCGCGCCAAGAATCGGATAATCTTTAACAACCTTAAGAGCATCTTTATAGAAAGTGAACCGCTCCAGTACACTGTGCTGCTTGAAGTTGATATTCTCCAGCCGTGTTTCAATATTGTCCGGCAAAACACTGCGGACGCTTGTACCAATGAGCAGGAAAGCCGCAATTCCAACAAGCACAATCGATGCCAGTGGAAGCCACAGCCCGGAAAACTTACGGGAAGACATGCCGGATAGCTTTGCTTCCAGCCAAGGAGCAACAACACGCTGAACCGCCCACCCAAGAGCAGCAACGATAGCAGAGGCCCCGATCAGATACGCCCAAGCTTTAAGAGCAGCCCCTGAAGTGAAGCTGGTATTCAGCTCTAGTCCCAGCGTAGTCAGCGGATTTGTAACGAGCAGAGCTGCAAGGCCGGAAATGACAAGGTGGATAATCCAGAGAATTTGCTGAACAGGTTTCAGGAACAGCAGCAGCAGGATGAATACCACAGGCAGCATGACGAGTCCGCCACGGGACAACGTCAACAGCAGCGATACAATAATGGGCACAAGCATGAATCCGTGAGTCAGCGTACCGTACCATTTTTTAGAGCGGACCAAAGCAAATACAGCCACAAACAGAAAAGCCATCAGGAAGGCTGCATAGGTATTTGCATATTGGAATATGGAAGTCAGCCGCAGACCGTTGGAGTCGGTCATGACAGCATCCAAATATTTACCACCCCGCACTGTGTTGGAGAACCAGCCAACCAGACTGCCGGCAAATTTCGAGCTGCCAAGCCAATTTATTAGTCCAAATCCTACAACAAAGTAAGCAATCGCAAGGACAGCGTTTTGGATGACAACATTTACTTGCTTTTGCTTCAAGAGATATAACGCTATAATGAATATTGCAATGTACATGCTCTGAATTAACAGCAGGTTCATCGCCATATAATGCGAGGCTGCACCAAAGAGTGACAAAGCATACGTTATTGGAAGCAGCAGTGAGGCGACAGCCAGCAGATCGCGTTGCTCCTCAAGCCTGAATTTATTGAAGTAGAGGCCCATCCACACCAACAACATCAGGCCGCTAAGCAGAGCAGACACATAGACCGGTTTTTCAAAATCAATCTGTTGTCCATTAAACACCCCCACCTGAAACGGGGTCCAAACCAAAAACACAATAAAAGCGACAACTAATGCCCATATGGGGCTGGATATCTTTTCAACATTTCTCGACTGAACAGCATTTTTTCCGTATACTGGTTTAGACACGTTTTAATCTCCTTTTCTTGTAGGTACGTGGATATTTTAGCATACGACAGGATTGAATTAAACTTTATTCTCAGGTAACTAGGACGATTTGATTTTCAAACAAAGGTAAGGGGAAATATGAATGCAATCCATGAAACGTTTATTTCTATTCTTGTGTACAATTGCAATCTTTGCAGGGAGTTACTATTACATCAATCTTTATATTAAAGATCATACTAAAACTTACTTGCATTTGGTGGTTAAGTCCGAGATGTCTGATCAGTATCAAGTCTTTTTCTCAACAGCTGAGAATACTTGGAACGAAGATAATTCTTCTCTCCAAAATTACAGTCATCAAGGTGAATGGGAAGATTTAAAGTTCGAACTGCCCAGCGGATATTCCTTCATTAGAATTGATACCGGAAAAAGTAAAGGCGAAATTTCCATTGATGATATATATTTCTCCGGAAATTCCAATGTAAAAGTGAACATTGGTGAGCTTGGACTGGAACTAAATCAAATTAAAATAGTCAATGATGGAAAAAAAGGGGGAATCCTATTAAATTCAACGGGAATTGATCCTTATTTTTCTTTTAATATAGAATCATTACTACAAAATTCAAAAAACCACATTAATATAGGGATGCAATTGTTTGCTCTATTGACAAGTCTTTTAATAGCTGGAGCTTCATTTTTTGTAGGAAAAGCTTTGCGGGAAACGTTACAATTTGTGAGGAGTTTCTTTGAAAATCAATCTTTAATAATGAATTTAGCTAAGAATGATTTCAAAACCAAATATGCATCTTCATATCTAGGAATACTTTGGGGATTTATTAACCCTCTTCTAACCATTGCAACATATTGGTTTGTATTTCAGGTAGGACTAAGAAGTGGAGATATTGGAGATACTCCTTTTATAATTTGGTTTATTGCTGGGATAATCCCCTGGTTTTTCTTTTCTGAAGCCTTATCGAGTACAACTAATTCCTTTGCTGAATATAGCTATCTCGTAAAAAAAGTTGTTTTTAAAATTGAATTGTTGCCTCTAGTCAAAATCTTATCAGCCTTTTTCGTACAATTGTTTTTTATTGTCTTTATATTTGTTGTTTATGGTTTCTACGGTCATCTGCCAACAATATATAGTTTACAACTAATATATTATGTTTTTTGTCTTATTGTTTTAGTCGTCTCTTTAGCATTTTTTACTTCTGCAGTGGTCCTCTTCTTTAAGGACTTGAATCAAATTATTGCTGTTATATTACAGATGGGATTTTGGTTTACTCCTATTGGATGGTCTGTTAGCATGCTTTCGGATTTTTGGGAGAGAGTATTTAAGCTTAACCCGATGTTTTATATAGTTCAGGGTTATAGGGACTCATTAATAGACCATATATTTATATTTGATCGTCCATATCAGATGGTATATTTCTGGATGTTTTGCTTAGTTATGTTTACTTTTAGTATGAAAGTCTTTAAAAAGCTGAGACCTCATTTTTCTGATGTACTATAGGAGTGGTAATTATGACTAATATTATTGAAATTACAAATATTACAAAATCATACAAATTGTACGATAAGCCAACGGATAGACTTAAGGAAGCTATTCATCCCTTGAAAAAATCTTATCATAAAGAGTTTGTTGCACTAGACGGGATTACTCTTTCTGTGAAAAAAGGCGATGCGCTAGGTATTTTGGGGAGAAACGGATCAGGCAAGTCTACACTTTTGAAAATGATCACGGGAGTTCTCACACCAACTAGTGGGAATATTAATGTAGAGGGCAAGATATCGGCTATATTAGAGTTAGGAGCTGGTTTTAATCCTGAATACACAGGTAGAGAAAATATTTATTTGAACGGATTGATGATGGGGTATAACCGTGAAAAAATGGACGAAAAGGTAGGATCCATCATTGAGTTTGCAGATATAGGAGACTTTATAGATCAGCCTGTTAAAGTATATTCGAGTGGCATGTTTGCCAGGCTTGCTTTTGCAGTTTCAATTAATGTAGAGCCTGATATTTTAATAGTGGATGAGGCATTGGCTGTCGGAGACACAAGATTTCAAACTAAATGTATTGATAAAATGAAAGACTTAAAACTTAGAGGGACAACCATTCTTTTTGTATCTCACGCATCAGAGCAAGTGAAGAGGTTTTGTAACAAGGCAGTTTGGATCAAAGATGGAAAGTTAGAGGTAATGGGCGATTCGAGTGAAGTAGTAGATTTATACGAGGATTTTATGAGGAATGATATTGAATCTTCAGAAAACAAAGTTGATGCGCGCATTATTCAAGAGTCCCAGTATGATCCGGACTTCATTCTACCGGCAAATCCAGATGTTTTAGCCTTAGTAACCAAAGTTGAGATTAACAAGAATTCATTCAAGACCTTTGATGAACTGAAGGTTGAAATAGAATATGAAGTATACGAAGAAATCATTGATGATTTACTATTAGGAGCTGCTATATATACCCCTAAAAGGGAATATATCTTTGGACCCAACACCTTTCTGGAAAAGGTACCAATCCCCAATAAGAGGGGACGGCATAAAGTGAATTATTGCATTCCTCAATTACCCTTGCTTGGTGGGAGTTTCTGTCTAGACGTAGGCTTATTTAATAACGAGGGTATAGTGAACATTCATTATAAGGAAAATGCAGTTTCCTTCAACATAACTAATAAGTACTTTTCAGAAGGAGTAGTTTATATTAACCACAAGTGGGAGGTTTTGAAATGATCGATATCCTATTTGATCAATTTCAGAGATATAATAATGTAACCAATATTATAAATACATTAAGGAAGACAGGACAAACTTTCAACATTTTAGAAGTTGGAGCAAATGAACATCAAAATTTAGAAAGATTCCTACCGGAGGATCAAATTACGTATCTTGATATTTCTTTGCCTGAAAATCTAAAAAATAATCCTAAATATATTTTGGGTGATGCTACGTCAATGGGTTTTTCAGACAATCATTATAATATTGTGGTTGCATTAGATGTGTTTGAACATATAGCAGAACAAGACCGCATCAAATTTGTGAGCGAGTTACATAGGGTCAGTTCAGACTTTTTCATAATCACTGCTCCTTTCCATTCACCCAAAGTTGTTCAAGCCGAAAAACGAGTTAATGCAGTTTTCAAATCGCTATTTAATAAGGATTTTATCTGGTTGGAAGAACACATGACCAATGGATTGCCTAATATAGATAGATTATCCAATTATTTGGATTCAAATGATATGCAATATAAATTGATAAGTCACGGGGATATAGATATTTGGGAGAGAATGATGGCAATTCATTTTATTACCGCTCACAATCCTGCGTTGACTGTCTATAGACAAGAGATCGATAGATTTTACAATCAGCATATTTATGGAATTGATTATATAGATGACTCCTATAGAAAAATCTGTGTGGTCGCTAAAAATTGTAGCCTCTCAGAACTAATTATGCCTAATCCAGAAGTGGATTCTGTGAAAAATAGGGCTATTTTAGAGAAATTTGATGTTCTTGAGCGGACTTTCTTTAATTTAGCGTCAGTAAATACTGGAGTTCTATTAAACAAAAAGAAAGAAGACTCTTTCCAAGTATTTTGGAATAATGGTAATGGATTTAATGAGATAAATAGCATCCGAGAGAAAGTAGTTAGCAGTACATGTCATTTTGAAAAGAGGATTGATTTGGCACTAATGGAATCAATCCGGATCGACCCTTCCGATTTCAGAGGTGCATTTAGATTTAGTGGTATTTTAATCAAAGATGAAGATGGAAAAGAAATTCTGGAAGATAGATACAGTGTAAACGGGAACTATAATTTTAATTATAAAGATATGTTTGTTTTTTATAATGACGACCCCTTTTTAACTATTAATTTTAATCATGAAGTGTCTATAACGGATATAAGACTGAGTATAACAAAAATAAATGACGATGAGTTTAAAATCATCATGATTGAGAATATGAAAAAAAAAATTGAGGAACAGGCTGCACATTGCCGAGAACTAAGTGAATGCAAGGAGAAAACTGTTTCCTTGAATAAGATTGTTTCGGAGTTGAATCAAAAAAATGAAGATATGCTTTTCGAAAATAATGAATTAGTAATCCAGGTGGAAAAATTAAATCATTTGATAGCAGATTTGAATAATCTGAATAAAGAAGCTTTTAGTAAGAATGAATCACTTTCTCAAGATATTATTAATTATAAAGAGCAAGTGGAAGAAAAAAATAGAGAATTACAGGGAGTATATGGATCGAGATCTTGGAAATATGTAATGAAACTTAAAAAAATAATGGGGAAATAACGAGGAGAGAGCAGATGCCTTTTTTTTCTGAGAAAGCTATGAATATATGGTACTTTATTATTGGTTGTTTTGGTATTACAAACAAAATAAAGCTGAACCCAGTCAATGATATAGTGAAAATAGAGAATGGGAATTGGAATTCAGTGGGTGATGATCCATACTTCTTACTAGACGGCAAAATCATTAGTGGATGGAATAGGTTGTCTTGGGACTCAATGTCGGATATATATATACCCCTAAAGCTATATTGGGACGATGGAGATGGATACTCCGAAGAGAAAAGTGTCATTTTCTCAGGGATACCTAGTGGAAAAGTGAGTTTTAAAACGTTTTTACATGTACCTTCTAATACAAAGGGGATAAGATTGGATCCAGGAGAGGGCAAAGCGGAATTTTATTTTGATAATTTAAGAATAAGAAGAATAAGTAGAATCTCTTTACTAATAGCCTCATTTCGGAATTTTCTAAAACAAAGAGGTATTGGATATAAGCATATTGGCATGATCTTTAGTAAAGTAGTCAATATATGCAGAAATGAAGGGGTTGCATCGCTCTGGCTTAGAGTCAAAAGAAATCTAGACATTAACACCAATAATGTTGTTAGTGGGTATGACTCATGGATTGAAAAAAATAAACTAATGGATTCTGAGATTGAGGAAATAAAGAATAATATCGAACAATTCTCCTATAAACCTCTTATATCTATTGTTTTGCCTGTTTATAATGTTGATGAGATTTGGCTTAGAAAGTGCATTGATTCGGTTATCAACCAATATTATTATAATTGGGAATTATGTATTTCTGATGATGCTTCAACTAAAAATCACATAAAGAAAGTTTTACAAGAGTATGTCAAGCAAGATTCTAGAATAAAGGTTGTTTATAGGTCTGAAAACGGACATATATCTAGATCTTCTAACTCATCATTAGAACTAGCAACAGGGGAATTTATTGCTTTGTTAGATCACGATGATGAATTGACTGTTGATGCATTATATGAAAATGTCAGTCTATTAAATGTTCATCCTGAAGCTGATGTTATTTATAGTGATGAGGATAAAATCTCAACGGAAGGTGAACGCTTTTCACCCTTTTTTAAACCTGACTGGTCTCCAGATTTGTTAATGTCTCAGATGTATATCTGCCACTTAACTTTATATCGGAAGTCATTAATAGATAAGCTTGGGGGTTTTAGAGTTGGATATGAAGGTAGTCAAGATTTTGACTTAATGTTAAGAGTTTCTGAGTTAACGGATAGAATATTCCACATTCCAAAAATACTGTATCATTGGCGAACGATTCCTAACTCTACAGCGTCTAACACAGGCTCAAAAGATTATACGCATATTGCTGGTCTTAAGGCACTGGAAAGCGCAGTTGAAAGAAGAGGCATTAAAGCGGTAGTTGAATCAATAGAAGATGAGTCCAATATCTATTTAACAAGATATATACCCGTAGGAAATCCTAAAATTTCAATTATTATTCCTACAAAAAATATGGTGTCAGTTCTCCAAAAATGTTTGGAATCTATCTTTGAAAAAACAGTTTATGAAAATTTCGAGGTTTTAATTATTGATAATGGTAGTGATGATCCTGAAGTTTTTAATCTTTATAGTTATTGGGAAGAAAATGAGAAATCCCGCTTTAGAGTTTGGCCATTAAATATTCCTTTTAATTATTCTAAGTTAAACAACTTTGGTGCTACCAAAGCAGAGGGCGAGTTACTGCTATTACTAAATAATGATGTAGAAGTAATATCTGAAAATTGGTTGACTGATATGGCAGGACAGGCTATTCGTCCTGAAATCGGAGCCGTTGGTGCCTGTCTCTATTATCCAGATGAGTTATTGCAGCATGGAGGGGTAGTCCTAGGCTTAGGTGGGGTGGCAGGTCACAGCCATAAGCATTTCCCCGCTGAAAACCCTGGCTACTTTAGAAGGTTGAAAGTAATATCTAATTACACTGCGGTAACTGCAGCCTGCTTGATGATTCGTAAAGAGATATTTCTTGAAGTTGGAGGTTTGGAGGAGGAGTTGCAAGTAGCATTTAATGATGTTGATTTCTGTCTGAAAGTATGGAGTAAAGGCTACAATAATCTATGGCTGCCTCAAGTGAAGTTATTTCATTATGAATCAAAAAGCAGAGGCTACGAAGATACTCCAGAGAAGCAGGCACGATTCCTGAAGGAAATTAATTGGATAAAAAGACAGTGGTCAAGTGTTCTTGATAATGATCCTGCTTATAATCCGAATCTAACAAAAGACAGAGAAGATTTTTCTCTTGGGGAACCTGCAAGTGTGTATATTAACAACATCGGAGTAAACAGAAAAAATAAGCTAAAACAAATGGAAGTAAAGGGAGAGTACAGTGGTTGATAACAATAAGCACTTCTTTATTAAATTAGCAGGTTTATTTATATGCGTGTACTCTTTTCTTTTAATAATTAAAGTTGCCCCAGGTGACGATACTTGGTTCCGTGATATATCAGATCAATATTCATTCCTGGACTACTTAAATTTTCGGTATAATGAGTGGTCTGGAAGAATGCCAGTTGAAGCAGCGTTATACTTCTTTTTAGATGGAAGAACGTGGATGTGGAGAATCATAAATGCTTTTATGATTATTTCATTAGCATATTTAATTGTGAGGATTATTAAAGAAAAAGTGCAATTTCGAGAAATATTGACAGCAATTCTGTTGTTAGGCTTTTTTAGTCATAGTATACTGAGTTCTGGACTCTTGTGGATTACTGGATCTATGAACTATCTATGGCCTATTTGCGGGGCTTTATTCGCATTGGTACCTTTTGCTGACTACACATTAAGAGACGGAGTCAAGAATGGGAATACCAAACTAGTCTTAAGTGGCATAATTGGTTTTCTATCCGCCAGTAGCAATGAACAAGTAGCGCTGTGTTTAATTTCTTTTGCTAGTATTTCAATCATTCATTCTTTTTTTATAAAGAAAAATGGCAATTATAAATTAGTATTCTTAGCAATTATTTATGTGATGGGCTTACTTATTCTTTTTCTGGCACCAGGCAACGATAAACGATTTATTGCTGAAACTGCTACTTGGTTTCCTGGCTTTGATCTATTGTCGATTAAGGACCATCTATATATTGGGGTAATTTGGTTCTTTAGCAAATTCACCATAGAGATAAAGTATATAATTTTATTGATTTCTGCAATTTCTATTGCAGCAATCTATAAAAAGAATCAACAGATTAAAATAATCCCAAGCGGCATAATGTACATTTTCACTTGTATGTTTTTGGTAGTTATCTTTTCGGCAATAATCAAAGGTTCAACGTCGTTACTATACGATTTTACGGCTATCAAGAATTTTGATTTCAGTGTAAGTGTTTTGAATATTTTGAGAATGAATCTTGATTTTTTGGCTTCATTCATCCCATATGTATTTTGGGGAATATATTTTATTATCCTTTGTTACATTATTTTTATTATTACCGATAGAAATTTATTTATTATTTTAACTTTGTTGGCATCACTGGCTACCATGGTGGTCATGTTTGCATCACCTACAATTTATGCGTCAGGAAATAGAGTGTTAACTGTTGCTACAGTTTTAATCATGTTAGTTGTTATTGAATTAATTATTAGATTCAATTTATTGAATTTTAGAATCACTTGGATTATCCTTTGTACCTTTTCGGCAATAAATATACTTACGCTCTTTATCAGTTGGGTAATCCATGGTTACACTCCTGTACTGTAGAGTAATAGAATTGGGAGATACTAATGAATCAGATAACAATTCTAATTCCTGCTTATAACGAAGAAGAAGTGCTATACACCTTATACGAAAGACTACTGGCTGTATTTGAGAGCCTACCTAGGTTTGAATTTGAGGTCCTTTTAGTTAATGATGGTAGTACCGACAATACTTTAGGTATTATTAAAGCTTTGCGAAAAAATGACCCTAGAATTTCTTTTGTGGATTTGACAAGGAATTTTGGTAAGGAAATTGCAATGATGGCAGGCTTTGATTATGCCAAGGGTGACGCAGTTATCATTATCGATGCAGACCTACAGGATCCTCCAGAATTAATACCAGAAATGATCAAGTACTGGCAGGATGGATTCGAAGATGTGTATGCAAAAAGGAGAACTAGGGCTGGAGAAACATGGTTAAAGAAGTCTACATCGTCACTTTTTTACAGCTTACTTCAAAAAATATCAAGTATTCCTATTCAACCGAATACCGGAGATTTTCGTTTGTTAGATAGAAGGTGTATTGAGGCTTTAAAGCAAATGCGGGAAACCCAACGTTATACAAAGGGGATGTTTAGTTGGATTGGCTTCAAGAAAAAGGAGATTCTATTTGATAGAGATGCAAGGGCAGCTGGAAAAACCAAGTGGAATTATATAAAATTAATTGATTTAGCTATAGAAGGTATTACATCTTTCACTACTAAACCTCTTCGTTTATCGGCCCTGTTTGGATTTGCTATTTCATTATTTGCTTTTATTTATATCGTATGGATTGTCTTCAAGACACTAATTTACGGTGAAAGTGTAGCTGGTTATCCATCATTAATGACCATAGTGTTGTTTATGGGGGGAATACAGCTTTTGTCATTGGGAGTTATAGGCGAGTATTTAGGGAGAATATTTAATGAAACTAAGAAGCGACCGTTATATTTTGTTAATGAGTATAATGATGCGAAAAGATTAGCGGAATGAAAAAGTATCAAGAGGTATGTAGTTATATTATTTTCGGGATTTTGACAACGGTAGTAAATATATCGATTTTTTATGTTTTGAGTAAAAGCGGCTTTGATTTTAAAATATCAACTACGATAGCTTGGGTGATTTCAGTACTATTTGCATTTATTACTAATAAAAAATACGTTTTTAAAAGTACAGAAAATAAACCCAAGTCAACTTTGAAGGAGTTTAATCAGTTTTTTATTCTTCGGATATTATCTTATATTATTGATCTGGTAAGTATGATTTTGCTCATCAATTATATATCAATGGATGTTATGATAGCAAAAGTTATAACTAATATAATTGTAATAGTATTGAATTATTTAATTAGTAAAAAACTAATATTCAAATAGAAATAGGGAGGTAAACTCATGAAAGGCATAATCCTAGCTGGGGGCACTGGTTCACGCCTCTACCCTTTAACTAAAGTGACTAATAAGCATCTATTACCTGTAGGCAAATATCCGATGATCTTCCACTCCGTTTATAAATTAAAACAGGCAGATGTAAAAGATATTCTTATCGTTACAGGCAAGGAACACATGGGCGACGTCGTGAATTTATTAGGAAGTGGCAGAGAAATGGGTGTTACCTTCACCTATAAAGTACAAGATGAAGCAGGTGGGATTGCTCAGGCTCTGGATTTGGCAGAGCAATTCGTTGGACAAGATCAAATGATCGTTATTCTTGGAGATAATGTATTTGAGGATGATATTGCACCATTCGTTGATAATTTTCGTGAACAGAAAGCTGGAGCTAAGATATTGATTCAGGAAGTTATTGATCCTTCAAGATTTGGTGTGCCTGAACTAGAAGGTGATCGTATTGTTTCGATTGAAGAAAAGCCCGCAACTCCTAAATCCAATTATGCTGTAACAGGGATATATATGTTCGATAGTGAAGTGTTTAAGATCATTAAAACTATATCTCCCTCAGCGCGCGGAGAATTGGAAATTACTGATGTGAATAATGCATATATTAATCGAGGAGAATTAACTTTCGATGTTCTTCAAGGTTGGTGGACGGATGCAGGTACCCATGTTTCACTGGCAAAAGCTAACGGTTTAGCTCAAGAGATTACGTTTGGTGAGGAATTCGGTAAATTGAAACTATAGATTTGGAGGGCGTATCATATGAAAGCTACAGCCTTGCAATTACAGGGTGCATGCATCCTTGAGCCGGTGGTTCATGGCGACAACCGGGGTTTTTTTATGGAGAGCTATAATGAAGAATTAATGCATAAGGCAGGAGTGAACTATAAGTTCATCCAGGACAATCAATCACTTTCTTCTGAGGTTGGAGTACTTAGAGGATTACACTATCAATTGAATCCGAAAGCGCAGACCAAGCTTATTCGAGTTCTATCGGGTGTGATTTATGACGTTATTGTTGATATTCGCCGTAATTCTCCAACATTCGGACAGTGGGTTGGGGTAATTCTCAGTGAATATAATAAACGTCAGTTGCTGGTGCCAAAGGGCTTTGCACATGGGTTTTGTACGCTGGTGCCGAACACCCAAGTGTTATACAAGGTGGACGAATATTATTCCCCCGAGAACGACCGCGGCATATTATGGAGTGATCCGGCACTTGGCATTGACTGGCCGGTGTCAACTCCAGTCCTGTCGGACAAAGATGGGCGCCATCCTTTGCTTAAGGATGCGGAGCTCAATTTCGATTAAATACTATTCATTGAACAAAAGGTGGGCTAACATATGAAACTGCTCGTTACCGGCGGGGCCGGATTTATCGGCAGCAATTTTGTAATATACATGCTGCAGCAGCACCCGGATTACCAGATCGTGAACGTGGATGCGTTGACGTATGCGGGGAATTTGGAGAATTTGAAGTCGGTGGAGGGCAATCCGAATTATACGTTTGCCAAAGCGGACATTACGGATGTAGAGGCGATGGACACACTGTTCAGCCAGGGAGTCGATATCGTAGTCAACTTCGCGGCGGAATCACATGTGGACCGGAGTATTCTGGAGCCGGATGTGTTCGTGAAGACAAATGTGCTCGGCACACAGGTGCTGTTGGATGCAGCAAAGAAATATAGTGTGACCAAATTTGTTCAAGTGTCTACAGATGAGGTGTATGGAACGTTAGGAGCTACGGGACTCTTTACTGAAGAAACTCCACTCACTCCAAACAGCCCTTATTCCGCCAGCAAAGCGGGCGGAGATTTGCTTGTGCGCGCCTACCACGAAACCTTTGGATTGCCGGTTAATATCACCCGCTGTTCTAACAACTACGGGCCATACCAATTTCCGGAGAAGCTGATTCCGCTTATGATTTCCCGTGCGCTTGCTGACCAGGCGCTGCCGGTTTATGGTGATGGAATGAATATCCGCGACTGGTTGTATGTAGAAGATCACTGCAGCGCAATTGATCTGGTAATTCACGAAGGGATAAACGGCGAGGTCTATAATATTGGCGGCAATAATGAGCGCACAAATGTGCATATCGTGAATACTGTGCTGCGGGAACTGGGCAAACCGGATTCTCTGATTACTTACGTGCAGGATCGTCCCGGACATGACCGCCGCTATGGCATCGACCCAACTAAGATTACGAACGAGTTAGGTTGGAAGCCAAAGCATACATTTGAAACCGGCATTAAAAAAACCATTCAATGGTATTTGAATAATAAAGAGTGGTGGACCCGTATTCAATCCGGTGAATACCAGAAATATGCCGAACTTCAGTATGGCAGCCGTTTGGGGGATTTCCTGTAATGTCGAAGATGAAAGTATTAGTTACGGGTTCCTCCGGGCAGTTGGGGCAGGATCTTGTGCTTTTGTTGCAGCAGCAAGGACATGAGGTTCTAGGCTGTGACCGTCAGGAGATGGATATTACAGATCTCGATCAATGTACGGAGGTCATCAGCAGGTTCGGTCCGGATGCGGTCATTCATTGTGCCGCCCATACGGCAGTGGATGCTGCTGAAACTGATGTGGATGCCGCCTATTTGATTAATGCTACCGGAAGCCGCAATGTAGCATTGGCTACGGAGAAATCCGGAGCCAAGCTGGTATACCTTAGTACGGATTATGTTTTTGATGGCATGGGAACTCAGCCTTATCATGAATATGATAATACGGATCCGCAAAGTATTTATGGCAAGTCGAAGCGGGCAGGAGAAATCCTAGTGCAGTCTTTGTCCTCGAAATTTTTCATCGTCCGTACATCATGGGTATATGGCAAGTACGGCAACAACTTCGTAAAAACAATGCTGAAGCTGGGACAGGAGAAGCCGCTGCTGCAGGTGGTAGACGATCAGCAAGGATCACCTACCTACACGGTAGATTTGGCCCGTTTCCTGCTTGAGCTGATTCAAACGGAGAAGTACGGAATTTATCATGCCTCTAACAGTGAGTCCTGCACCTGGTATGAGTTTACACAGGCAATTTTCGCTGAGGCAGAAGATATTCTGGGTCTGAAATTCACAGCAAAGCTAGAGCCATGTGCTACAGAACAGTTTCCACGCCCGGCGCCACGTCCACGCAATTCGGTAATGGAGCATTTAGCCATCCGCACGAACGGGTTTGAAGATATCCGGCCTTGGCGGGCCGGACTGAGGGACTTTTTGCTGGAACTGAAATAGATAAGCGCAAGCTAAGCTCCTGAACCGTCATCGACGGTCGGGAGCTTTTTGCTGCAGTAACGACTGTTCACATTAACACATTACAAAGTGCTGACACCATGGCTAAAATTTCATTTTTTATTCCTTCTCCAAGGGATGTCATCATTCCAGGGTAACGTAGCCGCAACCTGTTGTTTTCGTTATAATAATGTTTAACAGCTTCAGAACCATAATGAATTCAAGAATCCGAGGATATTTATGAATAACAAAACAGTCAGTGTACATATTGTTACCTTTAACAGTGCGGATGATATTATTGATTGTCTGACGGCAGTACTCGCCCAGGATTATCCGGTGAAGCAGATTGTGGTGGTGGATAATGCCTCAACAGACGGATGCGTGGAAAGAGTAAAGGAGTTTTATCAAAAGATCGAAGAGGCCGGGGTTCCTTCCCTTGTTCTCATAGAAAATGCGATCAATACTGGCTTCGCCCCCGCCCATAACCAGGCCCTGGCGGCAACGGATACAGACTATGTACTCGTGCTTAACCCGGATCTGGCGCTTGAAAACAGTTATATTTCCAGGCTTATCTTGCAGATGGAGTCGAATTCGCGTATTGGCAGTGCTACTGGCAAGCTTTTGCTCAAAGCTGATCACTCGCTAGTGGACAGCACAGGGCTGCTGATGAATAGAGCCCGGCGTGCCTTTGACCGCGGTGCAGGAGATCCCTCCACAGACTGGCCGGAATCTGGTTTCGTATTTGGCGTATCTGGCGCCGCAGCGATGTATTCGCGCCGGATGATTGAAGATGTCAGCATTGAGGGGGAGTTCTTTGATGCGGATTTCTTCGCCTATAAGGAGGATGTGGACGTGGCATGGCGGGCTGGGCTGTTCGGCTGGTTGGCTTACTTTGAAGCAGAAGCCATAGGCTACCACGAACGTGGCTGGAAACCTTCCGGCCGGGACAGCAAACCGATGTTCATTAGGCGGATTTCGTATATTAACCGCTACAAGATGATTTACAAGAACGAGCCTGCCGGCACGCTGCTTCTCACTTTGCTGTATTCACTGCCGTATGAACTTGCCGCACACGGTTATACACTGCTTAAGGAACGCCAATTGCTAAAGGCCTGGTCTGCTTTTTTTAAGCAATGGAGACATCTTAAACAGAAACGGCGATATATACAAAATAAAGCATTCAGGAAACCGGACGCGTAAGGTAATTTACCGGCACAGGAAATCTGTAAAAACCTCCCTAATTAGGCTCCGCCTATCAGGGAGGTTTTTATGTTATAATAGTTGTCGGTAGATTACTATATTAGTCAGGAGCGTAGTGAAGTGAATATAGATGTCAGTATATTAATCTTAAATTACAACACATGCGGCCTGACGATGGACTGTATTAGGTCGGTATATGACTCGGTAACTAATTATTCCTATGAGATCATTTTAATAGATAATAATTCCCGTGATCATTCTGTCGAGTCGATCAGCAAGGAATTCCCGGATGTGCTGCTGATTGCCAACTCTGAGAATGTTGGTTTCGCCCGGGGTAATAATCAGGGGATGGAGGCGGCCTCCGGACGTTATGTGCTGCTGCTCAATTCCGACACGGTAGTGCGGAAGGATACGCTGGAGACGATGGTTTCCTTTATGGACAGCCGGCCGGATCTTGGCGCTTCGGGCTGCAAGGTGATTTTGCCGGATGGATCGCTGGACAAGGCCTGCAAGCGAGGATTTCCGACGCCTTCGGCATCCTTTTATTATGCTTTTGGTTTCAGTAAGCTGTTTCCCGACCGGCCCAGATTCAACGGCTACCAGTTAGGTTATTTGGATCCAGATTTGGATTACCCGGTAGACTGTCTAGTCGGGGCTTTTATGCTGGTGCGGCGGGCGGCGATCGAGCAGGTCGGCGGTCTGGATGAAGAGTTCTTTATGTATGGTGAAGATTTGGATTGGTGCTTCCGGATTAAAGAAGCCGGGTGGGGGATTTATTACTATCCGCAGACCTCCATCGTGCATCTAAAAGGCGGCAGCGCGCGGCGCAGGCCATTTAAAATTGTCTATGAGTTTCACAGAGCGATGATTTTATTTCATCGCAAGCATTATAGCAAGAGGTACAACAGTATGATTAATGGAGCGGTATATGCCGGAGTCGGGGTAAAGTTCACCCTTTCGCTTGTCCGCAATATGTTAAAGTCTTCACGCGTGGTTTCTTCACCGGCACAGAGCCTTGCGGATTCCGGAGAAGCAGGTCCACGCAATGAAACGAATGCTGAGGTGAGATTATGATTCGCCGTAATCAGAGGTTTTTAACACAACTCTATATGGTTGCCGACTTCCTGATTATCCAAATCTCCTTTCTAGGGGCCTGGTGGCTGAAGTTCAAGAGTGGTTGGCTGGAATCCTATAATACGCTTCCGGTTGAATCCTACGCCTATTGGAGCCTTATTTATGGTGTGATTTCCGTATTTATAGGAATTGTGCTTTCCCTGTATTTGCCGAAGCGTAAGAAACGTTTTGTCGATGAATTCCTCAAAATATTTCAGGTGCACATCATGGCAGTCTTTATCCTGCTTGGTCTGATGTTCTTCCTGAAGGAAATCGACGTTTCCCGTCAGTATCTGGCTATATATATGGGTTTTAATATTCTCTCCATCATGCTTTACCGTTATGTGCTGAAGACGATGCTGAAATCACTCCGTGAAAAAGGCTTTAACCGTCAATTCGTGCTGATTATTGGTGCGGGCTCGCTCGGCAAACGATTCTACAACAATTTGGTGCAGTATCCGGAGCTGGGTTATGAGACCATTGGTTTTCTTGATGATTATCAGGAATGGGACGGGATAGAGGAACGGCGCTTTAAGCCAATTCTCGGCAAGGTGGATGAACTGGCTGGAATGCTGGAGCTGCTGCCGGTAGACGAGGTGATTCTGGCGCTTCCGCTTGATGCCCACTCCAAGTATCCTGCCATTATTGCCGCCTGCGAAAAGGCGGGGGTACGGACGCTGATTATTCCGGATTTCTTCGACTACCTGCCGGCGCGTCCTTATTTTGATAATTTTGCTGGAATGCCAATGATTAATGTCCGTGATATTCCTCTGGATATGACTGGGAATAAGCTGGCCAAGCGGCTGTTTGATATTATTTTTTCGCTGTTCGCAATTATTGTAATGTCGCCTGTAATGCTCATAGTGGCCCTTGGTGTTCGCCTGACTTCTCCTGGCCCGGTCATCTTCAAGCAGGAACGTGTAGGACTTAACCGGCATAATTTCATGATGTATAAGTTCCGCTCGATGAAAATGCAGCAGGACGGCGAAGAAGATACAGGCTGGAGTACGCGGGAGGATCCGCGGCGCACCCGCTTCGGAAGTTTTATCCGCAAGACCAGTCTAGATGAGCTGCCGCAATTTTTTAATGTGCTGCTGGGGCATATGAGTGTGGTAGGGCCCCGCCCGGAACGGCCGTTCTTCGTGCAGCAGTTCCGGGGAGAGATCCCTAAGTATATGGTGAAGCATCATGTGCGTCCGGGTATTACCGGATGGGCACAGAGCAATGGTCTGCGTGGGGATACCTCGATTGAAGAACGGATTAAGCATGATATTTTCTATATTGAAAATTGGTCATTGCTGTTTGATATCCGGATTATTGTCAAAACGATTCGTAACGGATTTAAAAATGCCTATTAATTTCACATAGAAACGGTTGCTATCCTTACCCAAGGCCACAGCCGTTTTTTGTTTTTATACTCTAACTTTTGCAAAGGAAACCTACTATAATGGATAAAAAAAAGAGTACTGCATCAGTCATCATGGTTATAGCAATAGTACTTTTGCTTGTGATTACGCTGATACCGGAAGATAAAGAGCCGGCCGCCGGCATTGCTGCCCACCGGATTGTTGCCCATGCAATGGGTGGCATCAACGGCCATGCCTATACCAACGCTGTTGAAGGTTTTATCGCCAATTATGAGCAGGGAACACGCGTATTTGAAGTTGATCTGCTGTTCACGGGGGATCAGAAACTAGTGGCCCGTCATGAGTGGTCAAAGGATATGACTAAGCAGTTAGGACAGCAGGAAGTGCTTCCTGCAGACAAGCAAGGGGAAGTACTGGATTATACCGAATTTAGGGACAGTCCGATTCTGGGCCTATACTCGCCGGCTGATATTGAGAAGATCATGGATTTGATGATGGCTTATCCGGATGCCTATATCGTAACCGATACGAAGGAGGTTAAAGCTGAGCTGGTCACACAGCAATTCGAAGTGATTGTCGAGGCAGCTGAGCGCAGGGATCCATCGCTGCTGAAGCGGATTGTGCCGCAGATTTACAGTCGTGAGATGTTGGATATGATCCGTAAGGTGCATGTCTTCCCCAAAGTCATTTATACGTTATATCAATCGGAGGACAGTGATGAAGTGGTGACTCAATTCGTCAAGGAAACCGGGGCGGACATCACCATGTCTGACGACAGGGCCACCAAGAGCTTTGTGCAAAAGCTGAAAAGGGCCGGTGCCCGCGTCTATGTGCATACGATTAATGATGAGAAAGAAATCGTCCAGCTGTCCCGTTTGGGTGTGGACGGGTTCTATACCGATTTCGTTTCTGAAGATGACATGGACAGACTCAGAGGTCTGCGGCGAAACTAGCAGCCGGCAGAGGTGATGATGAGCAATCATAGTTCGATGAACGCTGCACTTAAAGCATAGTTTCTGCCAGAAAGATAAGACTGATCTTTAGCATAAAACAATGAATTCTTATATTATAAAAAGGCGAAAAAATGTTCGCATTTTTTCGCTCTTTAAATTGACACTCCCCTTAGCGCTGGCATAGACTAGAGTTACGGCTTTTTGCGGTAGCGGGAGTGTATTTGGCTTGCTAGATGAATGATGGAGATGGACGATTGATGAATATGATGCGGCAACTGATACAGCCTTGGCGGCATGTTTTTAAGCTCGATCCGGACCGTGCGCTCGGAGACCTTGAACTGGAGGCCATTTGCCTGTCCGGAACCGATGCGATTTTGGTTGGGGGCTCCACCGGTGTGACTTATGAGAATACTATTGATCTGCTGAACCGGCTGCGGCGTTATGAGCTGCCTTGCGCACTGGAGATTTCGGATCTGGAGGCAGTCGTTCCCGGCTTTGATTTGTATATGATTCCTATGGTGCTTAATACACCAGACACGGCCTGGATTATTGGCCAACACCGCAAAGCCATTCAACGTTACGGAAGCCTGATTCCATGGGAACTGCTGCTGGCTGAAGGATATATTGTCCTGAATGGAGATTCTTCCGTAGCACGGCTTACGGGTGCAGACCATTCGCTTAGTGCCGAGGGGGCTGCGGCTTATGCCCAGATTGCGGACAAGCTGATGCAGCTTCCGGTAGTGTATCTTGAATACAGCGGCATGTTCGGTGATATGAAGACGGTTCGTTTGGTAAGAGAGATGGTGGAGAACAGCCAGCTGTTTTACGGGGGCGGTATTACCGGCGAGGCTGAGGCTGAGCAGGCAGCTGCCCTCTGCGACACCGTAGTGGTCGGGAATATTATTTACCAGGATATACAGCAAGCACTGCTCACCGTGCAGGTGGTAAAGAAGACCCCGCAGATGCATTGGGAGTAGCAAGTTTGAGATAGCACTGTTCATGACATTTTAAGCTTAAACTGAGAAAGGAGCATGTCACACATGCAACTTGTTAACATACAGGAAGCCGTAAGCCGGCTCAATCCTCCACAGCGCCAGGCTGTAGAAGCTACTGAAGGTCCCTTACTGATTATGGCCGGCGCGGGCAGCGGCAAGACCCGGGTGCTTACCCACCGCATTGCCTGGTTGATTGCGAACCGCAAGGCTCCGCCGTGGGCAATTCTGGCGATTACCTTTACGAATAAGGCGGCCCGGGAGATGCAGGACCGTGTCTCCAAGCTGGTTGGACCAGAAGGACGGGATATATGGGTATCCACGTTTCACTCGATGTGTGTACGGATTCTGCGCAAGGATATAGAACGGATTGGCTTCACCTCCAATTTCTCAATTCTCGATTCTACAGACCAGTTGTCCGTCATCCGCAACTGTATGAAAGACCTGAATATCGATACGAAGAAATTTGAGCCAAAGGCTGTCCAGGCCGTCATCAGCACAAACAAAAATGAGCTGATTACTCCGGCGCAATACGAGCAGAAGATTGGCGATTATTTTGAAGGTCTTGTTGCTAAAGTGTACACCAAGTACCAGCATCGGCTGAGAAGCAACAACTCGCTGGATTTTGATGATTTAATTATGAAGACGATCCAATTGTTCAAGGAAGTGCCTGAGGTACTTGATTTCTACCAGAAGAAATTTAAATACATTCATGTGGATGAGTATCAGGATACGAACCGTGCGCAGTACATGCTTTGCCGCATGCTGGCGGAAAGCCATCACCGGATTTGCGTAGTTGGTGACAGCGATCAGTCGATTTACCGTTGGCGCGGAGCAGATATTACGAATATCCTTAATTTCGAAGAAGACTATCCGGAAGCGAAGACGATTCTGCTGGAGCAGAATTACCGTTCGACCTCCAATATTCTGAACGCAGCCAATGGCGTAATTGCGCTGAACTCCGGACGTAAACCGAAGAAGCTGTGGACGGATTCAGAGGAAGGTCCGAAGATCAAAGTGTTCCGCGGTGACTCCGAGCATGATGAAGGTTATTTTGTCACCGGAGAGATCAGTAAGAATGCCAAGCAGGGCCAGGCTTACCAGAATCATGCCATCCTGTACCGCACGAATGCGCAGTCTCGTGTAATAGAAGAAATTTTGATCAAATCGGACATTCCTTATCAGATCGTCGGCGGGATCAAGTTCTATGACCGTAAAGAAATCAAGGATCTGCTGGCGTACCTTCGCCTGCTCTCCAATCCGGATGATGACATCAGTCTGACACGTATTATCAATGTGCCAAAGCGTGGACTTGGTGATACTACTGTAGGCAAGCTGGCTGTAGCAGCAGCAGAACGTGGGGTATCCATCTTCCGTGTGCTGCAGACGGTGGACGATCTGGGCTTTGCCGGACGGACGCGTAATACGCTGGTGGAGTTCTATGATATGATCGAAGCGCTGCACCGGATGGTCGAATTCCTTTCGGTAACGGAGCTGACGGAGAAGATTCTGGAGCTCTCGCAATACCGGCTGGAGCTGCAGAATGAGAATACGCTAGAATCCCGCTCACGGCTGGAGAACATCGATGAGTTCCTGTCCGTGACGATGGAATTCGAGAAGAATAACGAAGACAAGTCACTGGTCTCCTTCCTCACGGATCTGGCGCTGATTGCTGACATCGACAGTGTGAATGACGATGAGGAGGAACGCGACGATGCTGTAGTGCTGATGACCATGCATAGCGCGAAGGGGCTGGAATTCCCGACCGTGTTTATTATCGGGATGGAAGAGGGCGTATTCCCGCACAGCCGCGCCTTCCAGGACAACGACGAACTGGAAGAAGAACGGCGGCTGGCGTATGTAGGCATTACGCGTGCAGAGAAACAGCTGTTCCTAAGCTGTGCCCGCAGCCGCACGCTGTTCGGACGGACGACGGCCAACCCGCCGTCCCGCTTCCTGGAGGAGATTCCGGAGGAGCTTAAGGAAGATACCGGCTCTGCTTCGGACCGCTTCCGGCGCGGTGGCGCGGAGGTTGGCGGTGCCTATGGCGGCCGTGGCTTCACCGGCGGCGCCCGGGGGAACTTCGGCAGCCGTGGAGGCGTTGCCGGGAGTGCGCCGGCAGGCGGCGGGACCGCCGGCTTTGGCGGCAGCACAGCGTCAGCGGCCGGAGCAGGCCGCGTGACCGTAACCTCCGGAAGCGGCGCACAGCGCGCATCAGGAGCGGGGGCCGCGGCGCCAGGCGATTATAAAGCCGGCGACAAGGTAGCCCACGGCAAATGGGGCACCGGCACCATTGTGTCCGTGAAAGGCAGCGGCAACGACACGGAGCTGCAAATTGCTTTTCCGGCACCGGTCGGTGTGAAACGGCTGCTTGCGGGTTTTGCCCCGATTACCAAAGTCGAATAATCCGGCGACGGTTAACGAATGCATTTTTAGAATATAAAGATAAAGTAGAAGTATCATTCACATGCTTTACATTATCCTTATGACGGAGGGATACGCCCGGATGGACGTTATGCATACGATGGAAGAGCTTGTGGCTGAGCTGAATCAATACAATTACCATTATTACACGCTGGATGCACCGCAGGTCAGCGACAAGGAATATGATGTGCTTTACGATAAGCTGGTGGCCCTGGAAGCGGAGAGCGGCATTGTGCTGCCGGATTCTCCTACCCAGCGTGTGGGAGGGGAACTGCTGAAAGGCTTTACCCCGCATCGTCACCTTGCTCCGCTATGGAGTTTGGACAAAGCGCAGAATATTGAGCAGCTGCGGAGCTGGAATACCCGTGTGCTGCGCCTCGTGAACGACTACAACACGAAGAATCCGGAAACACCTCTGCCCGAGCCTTGTTATGCCGTCGAACTGAAATTCGACGGCCTGACCCTGAACCTGACCTACCGTGACGGTGTGCTAGTGCAGGCGGCAACAAGAGGAAATGGAGTGACGGGTGAAGGCATACTGGCTCAGGTGAAGACGATCAAGTCTGTTCCATTGACGATTCCGTTCAAGGAAGGTCTTATCGAAGTGCAGGGTGAGGGGATTATGAACCTTTCGGTGCTGGCCGACTACAATACAAGGGCTGCCGAACCGCTAAAGAATGCACGCAATGGCGCCGCCGGAGCACTGCGCAACCTTAATCCTAAGACTACGGCGAACCGCAGGCTAAATGCTTTCTTTTATAACGTGGGTTATGCTGAAGGGGTGCAGTTTGCCGATCATCAGGAGATGATGAATTTCCTGCGGACCAACCAGTTTAAGGTGAATCCGTACCTCACCTACTTCGCTAACTTTGACGAGGTTACAGAGCAGCTGGCGGAGATTGAAGAGAGCCGTTCCGGTCTGGACTATCTGATTGACGGTGCGGTAATCAAGGTTACTGATTTCCGTATCCGCGAAGCGCTGGGTTATACTGATAAATTCCCGCGCTGGGCGGTTGCCTACAAGTTCGAAGCTGAAGAAACGACGACGATATTGGAGTCAGTCAGCTGGAATGTAGGCCGCACAGGCAAAGTCACACCTCTGGCCCGTGTGGAGGCGGTAGAACTGGCTGGAGTTACTGTCCAGAACTGCACGCTGAACAACGTCGGAGATATCGAACGCAAGAATCTTAAGCATGCGCTGGGCACGCGGGTGTTTATCCGCCGCTCCAATGATGTCATTCCAGAGATACTTGGCAAGGTGACGGAAGAAAGCGACGGCGGGGAAATTGTATTCCCCGAGAATTGTCCGTCATGTGGTTTCCCTCTCGAAATGCGCGGGGCGCATCTTTTCTGCAACAACAAGCTGGATTGCAAGCCGCAGATTATCGGACGGATCACCCATTTCGCTTCCCGTGATGCGATGGACATTGAGACCTTCAGCGACAAGACGGCCGGGCAGCTGCACGAAGAGCTGAATGTGCGGGAGCCTGCCGATTTATATGAACTGAATTTTGAACAGCTGGTCAAGCTAGATCGCTTCGGTGAGAAGAAAGCGGACAATTTGCTGAAGGCGCTGGAAGAGAGCAAAGGGCGTGATCTAGCCTCGTTCCTCTTTGCCCTAGGCATTCCGAATACCGGCAAAGCAACCACACGGATGCTGGCCGATCATTACCGCAGTCTGGAGGCTCTAATGTCTGCTACAGCAGAGGAATTATCTGGATTGCCGGATATCGGCGGGATTGTGGCAGAGAGCATCGTGGGCTTTTTCGCTGATCCTTTTGTGGTAACGGGTATTAACCGTATGCTTGCACTGGGTGTAGAAGCGAAGGCACCTGAGGCTCCACGGCCGGTCAGTACGGATTCCTTCTTCAGCGGCAAGACCGTAGTGTTAACCGGCTCGCTGCAGAAGCTTACCCGTGAGGAAGCTGCGGAACGTCTCGAGGCGCTTGGCGCCAAAGTATCGGGCAGTGTCTCCAAGAAAACCGATCTGGTCATTGCCGGCGAAAAAGCGGGCAGCAAGCTGGCCAAAGCACAGCAATTGGGTATTCAGGTCATTGAGGATGAGGAAGAATTGATCCGGCTGCTGGAGATTTAAGATTGTTTTACGACATAGTACTGAATATCAATGTACAGCAAGATACAAAGTCCTGTGATCATTTCGCTTCCTGCGAAAGGTCACAGGGCTTTTTGAAATTTAAGGATATACAATTCTACGTTTACATCTGCAACAGCAGGATCATTCCTGTCGAGGAGAAGCTTTTCTTTCGAGTTGTGGTGGAAAGAGAATGTAGTGTTGAATGGAAAATTAATCCTGGCGGTGAATTGTTTTTATGCTAAAATGAATGAATAATAATATATTCATTCACATAAACCTTGTTGTAGCTGCAGATTTATCAATTGCCTTGGTCAAGCATACGCCTCATTGTAACGGTCCATGAAAGGAGGACTAAAGATGAATAAAGCCATGACGGCCCAGTCTGTTCACTATGGGATGGGTACAGAGATGATCCACAAAGTTTTCGGCGATCATGCAGAAGAAGCACTCAGAGCTGTCGAGTATGAAGCTGCAAGGCTTGAAAACCTACTAAGCCGCTTTATACCCGATAGCGAGATAAGCAGGGTCAACAGGTCAGCGGGTATGAAGTGTGAGAAGTTGAGTCCGGATACCTATGAGGTGCTGTCGCTTGCTGCTGAATTCTCAAATTATAGTGATGGATGTTTTGATGTCACTATCGGCCCCTTAGTAGATCTATGGGATTATAAGAATTCATCCGAAATTCCCGATGAGGTAAGAATCACTGAGGTTCTTCGTAGGGTGAATGCTGCAGATTTGATGTTAGAGCCTCACGAAAAGACCGCTAGACTTCAAAAAGTGGGGCAGTCCATTGATTTAGGGGGGATAGGCAAAGGATATGCCAGCGATAAGTTTGTAGAACTATTTAAGGAATTTGGTGTCTCATCGGCTTTCACAAACATTGGCGGAAATGTGGCAGCTGTAGGTGTAAAGCCAGATGGTTCCCCATGGCGTGTAGGCATCCGTCATCCCAGGCAGGATCAACGTTTGATTGGCGCTGTGGCTGTTTCAGACAAAGCTGTGGTTACCTCCGGGGATTATCAACGATTCTTCATGGATCGTGAGGGGAAAAGGCGGCATCATATCCTGAATCCGCATACCGGATATCAGGCGGAATCAGGTTTGATCAGCGTGACCATTGTTGCTGATAGCGCTACGCTTGCGGATACGTTGTCTACTCTGGTATTTGTAGCCGGGATGAACAAGGGGATTCAACTTCTTACAAGCTTCCCTGGAACCGAAGCGGTTCTCGTGGATACGGACTTGCAGGTTCACGTTACCCGAGGTCTCAACAACTGCTTTCAGCCGGAGATGGGGATAAGAGCTATTATCTTAGGATAAAAGACGGGAGTAGATTGCAATGAAACGAAAGGGGAGAAACAAAATGCTTATCGCAGTTATCGTACTGGTGGTACTCGTTGCGGGAGGTGCTGGGGGAGCGTTACTCTTTACTGCGGGGGAACGGCGTGAAGCTAAAAACCTCCCGATCAGAGCACTGGATTTTAAGCAGATTAAGAATGGAAAATATGTTGGGGAATATGAGGGAGGTATGTACAAGTGGAGGGCCAATAAAGTTCAAGTGACCGTGACCTCCAGCAAAGTTACAGAGATCAAGGTATTAGAGCAAGCAGAGAAAAAACCGGCCGAGTTCACAGATGAATTGTTCGGCAGGGTAATCCGGGAGCAGTCGCTGCAGGTGGATACCATAAGTGGCGCAACGCTCACCTCCAAAGCTTTTCTCAAAGCGATAGAAAATGCGCTGGATTAAGCAATGGAATCATTACAAGGAATCGAGAGGAGCATCCGATGATATTTTACTTTTCGGGAACCGGGAACTCGTTATATGCTGCTAAAAATATTGCTTTTCATACGGGTGAAGAGTTAGTTTCCATATCCGCCGCAGAGAACACAGGCAATGAATGCAATGAATATAATCTGAAGGATCATGAAATTATTGGATTTGTCCATCCTACTTATTCGTGGGGACCGCCTGGAATCGTCCTTGAATTTATTAGAAAGCTTAAGCTGAACAATTTCCAGGGGAACTACGTCTTTTCCGTCGCAACCTGTGGAGGAAGCATCGGCAATTCAATGAAAGTGATGAAGGATTGTCTGAGCAGAAAAAAGATAAAATTAAACAGCGGATTTTCTATCAAAATGCCAAATAATTTTATCATCATGGGCGATGTGGATTCCAAAGAAGTGGAGCAACACAAGCTATCTGCGGCAGAGGAGACACTAAAACAAATCAACCATGACATTGAGCAAAGAACAACAGGAGAATTCAGGATAGATAAAGGCATGTTTCCGTGGCTGTTAACCGGTATTATTAACCCAATGTTTACTAAAAAGGGCATTGATCCGACCAAATTTCAGGCAGATGATAGTTGTATCGGCTGTGGTACCTGTGAGCAGGTCTGTAACTGCAATAACATTCAAGTTTCTGAAAAACCACAGTGGGGGCAAAATTGTACACTATGTTTGGCGTGTATTCATTATTGCCCCGTCAAAGCCATTCAATATGGCCAAAAGACCGAAAACAAAGGAAGATATACAAATCCCCATATAACCATTGCAGAATTTATAAATGAAAGATGATTGTACAGAAAACGTTGCTAGCCCTCATCTTGGTGACAAGGTGTGGGTTCTTTTGTGTCCCGATGATATATGAACAGTTGATAATTTAATACAACCCCTGACTACATTTGACAATTGGTTAACCTTTCGAAGGTAAGATTGGTTAAAGATCTTTATAACAAGGAAGGGGTTTATAATGAAAAAGCTGATGAAGAGTGTGGTAATTGGAGGATTGGCAGCAGCAGTAGTCTCAGGAGCTACATTGGCCGGAGCGGCACAAAGTGCTAAAACTTCTGGGGGAGCTGCAAAAGCCCAGTCCAAAAATCTTATCGTACTAATTGGTGACGGCATGGGTCCGGCCCAAATTTCTGCCGCAAGATATTTTCAGCAATACACCAAGGGAGTCAGCCATCTTAATCTTGATCCGTACTACGTGGGACAAGCGACTACATATGCAGACCGTGGAGAGGACGGCGGGAAAATCGTTTCTGGGATCGTTACAGATTCCGCCTCAGCCGGTACTGCATTTGCTACAGGCCACAAAACATACAACGCAGGCATCAGCGTTTCCAATGAAGATGTATCCAAACCGTTTGCCTCCATTATTGAGGCTGCGGAAACGAGCGGCAAAGCAACAGGACTTGTTACCACAGCCCGTATTACTCACGCGACGCCAGCTGTCTACGCCTCCCATGTCCGCAGCCGTGATAATGAATCGGCGATTGCCTCGCAATACCTGGAGAGCGGCGTAGATGTTCTGATGGGCGGGGGCAAGCAGTTTTTTGTAACCAAAGATGAAAAGGGCAAACGGACGGATAAGAACATCCTCCCTGATTTTAAAGCCAAGGGATACACTGTAGTTGAAAATAAAACAGCCTTAAATGCGCTTACCTCCAAAAACAGTAAGGTGCTGGGCCTGTTCGGCAGTTCCCATGTGGCTTATGTTCCGGACCGTACAGCGGAAATTCCAAGCCTGGCGACAATGACCTCCAAAGCGCTGAATATTTTATCAGCGGATAAAGAAGGCTTTGTCATGATGATTGAAGGCGGACGGATTGACCATGCCGGTCATGCCAACGATCTGCCGACTCTTGTTCAGGAGGCACTCGACTTCGATGCCGCGGTGAAGATGGCGATTGATTTCGCGAAGAAAAACGGCAACACCTCCGTTGTGGTCACAGCCGACCATGAAACGGGCGGACTGTCCCTCTCCCGCGACAACATTTACGAAATCAATATCGACCTGTGGGATAAGCAAAAACATTCCTCGGAAAGCCTGGCTGCCGCTCTGGAAGCAGCACAGACACCGGAAGAAATCCGCAGCATCGTAACAGCCAATACATGGATTACAGATC
Source organism: Paenibacillus sp. IHBB 3054 (assembly GCF_051594305.1). Classification (NCBI taxonomy): domain Bacteria; kingdom Bacillati; phylum Bacillota; class Bacilli; order Caryophanales; family Paenibacillaceae; genus Paenibacillus; species Paenibacillus sp. IHBB 3054. The sequence continues at coordinate 267,867 of NZ_JBOFBG010000005.1, forward strand.
TTACAGACGAAGAAGTTGCACAAATTATGGAAGGTGACGGGTCTTCGTATAAACGTGAAGGAGCCTACAATGCAGTAGTTTCCAAACGTCTGCTCGTGGGCTGGTCAGGCCATGGCCATTCCGCAGTAGATGTGGGTGTCTGGGCTTATGGTCCGATTGCGGAGCAGGTAAAAGGACAGGTGGACAACACCGAGATCGCGAAGGCGGGTGCCAGCATACTGGGCCTTGATTTGAACAAACGTTCCGCAGAGCTGCAATCCCAATACGTTTATCCGAAGTTCAAAATCAGCCGCGACAACAAAGTACTTTATCCTGCTGAAGCTTTGATCAAGGCGCTGGGAGGCACTTACAAAGGGGATGCTGCCGCTGCGAAGCTGACATTGCAGAAAAACGTGATTGATGTGAATCTGACCGACAAAACCGCTAAGCTGAATGGCAAGGCTGCTTCTTATATCGTTGATATCGATAACGGTGTATTGTACCTGCCGCTTAGTGCATTCAGCCAGCTGAAGGGCACAACCTTGACTTGGGATGCTTTGTCCGAACGTATTAAATTGAGATAGGAGTGGCTCTGTTGCTCCAAATTCACGATTTGAAAAAGCAATTTCGTGTAGACGGAAGAAATGTGCCGATACTAGATATTCCTGAATGGAGTGTTGAAAAAGGAGAGAATGTAGCGATTACCGGACCCAGCGGGTCCGGTAAAAGCACTCTTCTGCATCTGATCAGCGGAATTCTGCTGGCCGACAGCGGTGGGATTGTCGTGGACGGCAAGCCGCTACGCGAGCTCACAGAGGCGAAGCGTGATGCTTTCCGGGCTTCCAATATCGGGTATGTGCTGCAGGATTTTCATCTGATCCCCTCATTGACGGCAAGGCAGAATGTGGAGATCGCTATGGCCGCAAAGCTTCCGCTTAAGGAGAAAAGAAGGGTAGTCGACGATTGGCTGGATCAGGTAGGTCTGGCAGACCGGGGCCGGCATCTTCCATCCCAGCTTTCCCGCGGGCAGCAGCAGAGGGTAGCGATTGTGCGGGCGCTGGTGAATGAGCCGCCGCTTGTGCTGGCGGATGAACCCACCGGCAGTCTGGACTGGGAAACGGCAGATGAAATTGCCTCTCTTTTACTGGATCTCAGCGTCGCTCATGGACATACCTTAATTGTGGTAACGCATGATCTCAATATGGCGAACCGTTTTCCCCGCTGTCTGAACATTCAAGAGATTAACCGGATACGCCGGGAATCAGCGCCCAAACTCCAGAGCAGCCGGGAGAAACGGAAGAGGGAATTGTATGAGTCTCTTTAGATTAACACTGCGTAATTTGCTGCATCGGCGGTTTCTGTCGCTGTTGACGGTATGTGCGGTCGCAGTTACGGTTGCTTTTATCGTCCTGCTATCCTTGTCCCGGCAAAGCGTTGAGCAAGGCGCCAAAAAAGGGTATGGCCCCTTCGATCTCGTAATTGGTGCAGCCGGCAGTGAAACCCAGCTTGTGCTGAATACCTTTTATCATATCGGTGCTCCGACAGGCAATATCCCGCTTGCTGTTCTGGATCAAGTGGAGCAGGATCAGGACGTGGATAAGGCCTTTGCGATGACAACGGGAGATAATTATAAAGGCTTTCCGATCGTCGGCATTGATTCCGGATATTTTGTTACCCGTTACGGCGACCGTAACCTTCAGGACGGGAATTTATATGCGCACACTGGTGAGACCATTATTGGATCGTATGTGGCGGAATCTCTGGGTCTGCACATTGGAGATACATTTACGGGCGCACATGGACTTGTTCAGGGAGACAGCCATGAAACTGCGGAGGCGGAACACACGGAGGAGCATGGGGGAAATCATGAGGAAGATCATGAGGAAGACCATGCTGCCGAGGCGGCTGGAGATTCGCCGGACGAAGAACATAGCGAAGAACATGGTGAAGAACACGCACATGAAAGCTTCCAGTATACCGTTGTGGGTATTCTTCCGGCCCTTCATACCCCTGATGACCGCGCAGTATTTACGACCGTAGATTATGCCTGGGCCGTACATGGTCTGCCTCCTGAGGAGCGGGAGATTACAGCTGTGCTGGTTAAACCGGCCAGTCTGCTGGGGGCCCATGATTTAAAAGAGGTACTGGATGGCAGTAATGGAGTTCAGGCTGCCTATACAAGCCAGGCGGTTTCCGACGTGCTGAACGCTGTTGATCAGGGAGCACAGCTGCTGAGTGGGCTCACGGCATTATGCGTAATTCTGGCAGCGATAGCGATCCTGCTGTCTTTGATTGCCGCAGTCGGGGAACGTACCAAGGATGTGGGGTTATTGCGTCTTCTCGGCAAATCCAGAGCCTATGTATGGTTGACCTTAACGAGCGAAGGTCTGCTGGTGACAGCTACCGGACTTATCGCCGGACTGCTGCTGGGTCATCTTGGCGCTTACCTGCTGAAGGATGCACTGTTCGCCCAAGCTGGCATTCAAATTGAACCTTATCAGTGGACATCTGATCATTGGCTTATTGCTGCAGGGGCGCTTTCCATTGGTCTGCTGTCTTCGCTGGGGCCTGCATTCCGGATGTACCGGATGCATCCTCTTGCTTTGTTCAAATCCTAGGAGGTACATTCACTTGATAACATTAAAGGGTAGGTTGATCCTGATGACGGCTGCTGTTACAAGCATGCTGCTGCTTCAAGCATGCGGCCAGAACAGTGCAGCTGATGGCGGTGGAGAGTCCTTTGCTGCTGCGGTGGAGGCGGACAGTTCGGTAACAGAGGATGTGGCGCAATCACCCGAAGCTACACAAGTACCCATAGTTCCAAAAGAATCACCGGCAGCTTCGCCAACCGTGGAGCGCTCTCCAGAAGCCGCCACGGCCACATCGGGACCTTCACCGGAACCCGAACTGGCTGCGGCGCCATCCATCGCACCTGCATCGGATACAGGTAAAGGGGGAGACGCCAAATATACAGCGGCTAAATCTCACGCACCAAGTACATCCAAACCTTCTGCTCCAGCAGCAGCAGGCATTCAAGATACATCGAAGAAAACTGCAGGCTCCAGCAAGAGTAATAGCAAGAGCCCGGCATCTCCAGCACCTGAAACGAAGTCAAAGGCTAAAACAGGTGAAGCAGACAAGAACGGTGGAAAGAGCAGCGCAGTATCTCCGTCTCCACAAGCCAGCTCTCTCCCTGAGGTCAGCCCTGTCCCAACCGCAACCGCAGTGGCCCAATTGAAGACTTCCTCCACAGGCCTCACTGCCATTGATTGGAACGGCTTCTTCGACGGCAGCGACCAGACCCGCCCCTCGGAGCAGTTTTGGGATCTCAGCGGCAGCGAGGTTACGATTAAGGGCTTTATGGGCGAAGTCCTTTCCTTTGAGAAGAACTGGTTCCTGCTGATTCCAGAGCCCGGGGCGGAGTGTCCCTTTGATAATGGGGATGAGACCTATTGGAACAAGATTATGATTGTCTTTGTGCCTGAAGGCAGCAAACTCCGGCATACCTCCGGCCCACTGCAAATTACCGGACGTCTGGATGTGGGCATCAAGATTGACGAGTCGGGCTACAAAACGATGTTCCGGCTTTATGATGCCTCCTTCAAGAGCATTTAAAGAACCTAATCAAATGAAATAACACCAGCCTTTGTATACCTTATGGGGATACGGGGCTTTTTTTAGGTTTATAGATTGGATAATTTCTAATATATTAGAAGGTAGATTACCACTTATGGAATGGAAAGGATCCTACCTGTGAAACAAGAAACAATACTGCTAGTGGACGATGAGCGGGAGATCGTTAACCTGATGGATATTTATTTCTGCAACGAGGGTTACCGGCTGCTCAAAGCCTTTGACGGACAGGAAGCGCTGGAATATTTAAAAGAGGAGAAGGTGGACCTCATTATTATGGATGTGATGATGCCCAAGATGGACGGGATAGAAGCCTGCATGAAAATCCGTGAAGAGCAAAATATGCCGATCATCATGCTGTCTGCCAAAAATTCGGATATGGATAAAATTCTTGGACTCAGTATAGGCGCCGACGATTATGTCGTAAAGCCGTTTAATCCGCTGGAGCTTGTGGCCCGGGCCAAATCACAGCTGCGCCGCTATCATAAATTCAATAAGGATACCCAACCAAGGATAAATGACAATGAGCTGATCTTCGAGGATCTGGTTATCGACATATTGAAACACGAGGTCTGCGTGGATGGACGTAAGGTAAGGCTGACACCCCGTGAATTTTCCATTTTGGAGCTGCTGGCGAGACATCAGGGTCAGGTGCTCAGCATGGAGCAGATTTACAGGAATATCTGGAATGAGCCTTTTCTGGACGGAGGCAGCACGGTCATGGTACATATCCGCAATATCCGCGAGAAAATTGAGCTGGATCCGAAGCAGCCCCGTTATGTGCAGACTGTATGGGGGATCGGGTATAAATTGGACGGGCCATCCTGAGAACTTGAGGTGATGATGCTGTGAATGCAAAATATATAAGTACTATCCGCTGGAAATTCATTTGGGCGTTTATTCTCAGCATGTTGTCAGGAGCCATCCTGTTATTTGGAGGTTACCGGCTGGTGAATTCTCTGCTTCACATGAACACGAGTTCACCGTCGGCACCCTATTCCCTGGTTTTGAAATGGATTATTAACCATATTGGCTCAGTGCCGGTAATGACAGCCGTAGGTATTATCAGCTTTTTGGTATTCTTTTTCTTGTACACGCGAAAAGTAGTATCCTATCTCGAAGAGCTCACACAGGGGATTCAGCAAATCACCAAACTGGGAGAGTCACACCGGATTGAAGTGCGGACCAGTGATGAGCTAGGTGTACTGGCAGAGAATATTAATATTATGTCCGAACGGCTGCAGCAGTCCCTGCTTGAAGAGCGTAAGGCGATCCAGGCCAAAAATGAGCTGATTACCGGGGTCTCTCATGATTTGCGTACTCCGCTGACCTCGGTTTTGGGTTATCTGGATTATATTGAGCAGGACCGCTGCCGGGAAGAGACAGAGGTGCGCTATTATGTAGGCATTGCTTATCAGAAAGCACTGGTGCTGCGTAAGCTGATTGATGATCTGTTCGAATATACCCGTGTCAACAGTGGAGGACCGCCGCTTGCAGCAGAACAGCTGGACCTCAAGGCGTTCATTCGGCAGCTGGCGGAAGAGGCGGTTCCAGAGCTTGCCCGGGCAGGCATGGCCTATGAACTGGTGGATCATACAGAATCCTTATGGATTCAGGGAGCGCCTTACGAGTTGCTGCGGGCTTATGAAAATTTGATTACCAATGCCATCCGTTACGGGCGTGAAGGGAAAAAACTGGAGATCGTACTCACCCGAGAAGGAGATGAAGCGGTCGTGCGGATCAGCAATTTTGGAGAAATGATTGCCGAAAGCGACCTTCCGCATATTTTTGAAAGATTCTACCGGGCTGAACGCTCCCGTTCCCGGCATACCGGAGGTTCGGGGCTGGGACTTGCTATAGCCAAAGGGATTGTGGAACGCCACCATGGAGAAATTACAGCCCAAAGCGATGTGAACCGTACCGACTTTATTACCCGCTTCCCGTTATCTCCACAGGAGTCTTTAGAGAATCTTTAGAACTTGTGCGGGAGGTTCTTAAGAACTTGCCGGTATTCTATGTGTCATGGAGTAGTAATTGCACAGATACCGGGAGGGGATAAACTTGAGAAGACTAAATACGGTACGAACCGGATATTTGTATGTTATTGGAGGAAGCTTGCTGCTCAGTGGTGGTGTTCTTATGGTACTACAGGCGGTGGTTTCCTTTCTATATTCGCGGCATAGCGCGGGTTCCGGGGCTTTTATTGTCCGCTTATTGCATTGGATGATCAATCATATCGGCAGGTTGCCTTTGGCTGTAATTCTTTTCACCGCTCTTTCCGGCGGTTTTTTCCTGCTGCGTTCGCAAAAATTATCCGATGATTTCAAGGCGCTGCTGCGGGCATCGGATGAGCTTGCGGCGAATGGCTTCTTTAGGGAACTAGAGGTATCCACCGGAGGAGAGCTGGGCAGGCTGGCTGCCAATCTGCGGAAACTGAACAAAGGCCAGCAAACAAAACTCACCGGTACGGCAGAGATTGAATCGGCAGATGCAGAAGAAGCGGGATGGAGCAGCGAAGAGAGTATGGCCCTCATACTAAGGATGAAGACGCTGCTGCGCTTGCTGGATGAGCTGAAGGCTGCAGAAGGAGAGGCCGTTCAGGTGGATGCGGTGAAACGTGAAGCGGCGGGCTTGGAGCGGTTCCTTGTGAACCTGATCGCAAAGTGTTGAGCAGGGGCAATACCGGCACCAGGCTTACCCGGCGAAAACTGCTGCGTGTTTTTTATACCGGATTTGATCTTGCGGTAATTGGCGTGTTACTGCTGCTGGCAATGCTGTTTTATGTCCGTGTATATGGAGAGGCTGTGGTAAGCCGTCAGGCCGGGAAGCTGGTTTTAGATCAATCAAGCGTCATTACCGACTCAGAGGGGAATGTGCTGCGCCGAATTCCACTGCCGGAATCGGGATATCGCACGATGGCTCAACTGGAAGAGATGCCGGCTCTGCTGATCGACACTTTTTTGGCAGTCGAGGACCGCCGGTTCTATAGCCATCAGGGACTGGACTATACGGGAATCCTGCGTGCCGCCATTAACAATACAGTGAACTTCAGAGTAACAGAGGGAGGCAGCAGCATCACCCAGCAGTTAGCCCGCAATCTCTATCTAAACAGAGATAAAAATATGCTGCGTAAGCTAAACGAGGCCTCCATTGCTACAGCTTTGGAGAAACGGTTGTCAAAGCAGGATATTTTGCAGCTTTATCTGAACCAAATCTATATGGGCCGGGGGCAGTATGGAATAAAGGCGGCAGCAGAGTACTATTTCGGTGTAAGTGATCTCAAAAAGCTGGAGATTTCGCAAATCGCTGCTTTAGCGGCTATCCCGAAAGGTCCTTCCATCTATAATCCTGCGGAGAACAACGCGGTTTCCGAGGGGAGGAGGGAGCTTATTCTGGGAATCATGCAGCAGCGGGAGCTGATCAGTCCACAGCAAATGGTTGCCGCGCGCAAACAAAAATACCAGCCTCCGGAAGAAGCTGAGACTGAGGTTGCAGGTGCTTCCTATATTGACGCTGTGCTGAAAGAAGCCTCCCGGGTTACCGGTAAATCGAGGGAAGAGCTGCAAACAGGCGGTTACAGGATTAAGACAGGGATGAATACAGGCATCCAGAAGACACTGGAGCAAGCATTTCGTAACACAGATGTCTTTCCTCCCGATGGGAAGAACCAGCAGGTCGAGGCGGCCATGGTGATACTCAATCATCACAGCGGGGAGATTGCTGCCATGATGGGAGGGCGCAATCCCCAAACGGGCAGCCTTAATCGGGCGATTATTGACGCACGCCAGCCGGGTTCCGCCTTTAAGCCGATTATTGATTACGGGCCTGCGCTGGAAAGCGGGAACTTTACTCCATCGAGTATAGTTCCCGACCGTAAGCAGTCTTACGGGAGTTACAGCCCGGGTAATCTGAATGGCGTATACCGTGGCCAAGTTAGCCTGAACCAGGCGCTCCAGCAATCCATCAATGCTCCGGCCGTATGGCTGCTGAAGCAGGTTGGAATCTCCAGCGCCCGTCAATTTGCCGGAAAGCTGGGGTTAGAACTGCCGCAGGAGGATAACAATCTGTCCATTGCGCTCGGGGGGCTCCACAATGGGGTATCTCCTCTGAAAATGGCCCAGGCCTACAGTGTGTTTGCGAGCGGGGGGATGTTTAATGAAGCTCATACCATTAGCAGCATAACCAATGCGCACGGGCGGGTTCTATACAAGCATGTCTCCAGCCAGCGGCAAGTGATCTCGGCGCGAACTGCGGAAAGCATGACGTTTATGCTCCGCAATGCAGTAAATCAAGGGACAGGGAAAAAAGCGCGGATGAACATACCGGTTGCCGGCAAGACCGGAACGACTCAGGCAGCGCTTTCCGGTGTCGACAGCAAGGCTAATCGGGATCTTTGGTTTGTCGGCTACACACCGGATTGGACAGCCGCTGTATGGATGGGTTTTGACCGTACCGATAAGGATAACTATATGACTGCGGGCAGCGGGATGGCGGCCGCTTTATTCTCCTCAGTGATGAACAAAGCAATAGCCGTTCGGAATTGAAAAAGGCGCTGACCGCAGTTATACACGATTTGCTCCAGGCAGCCAGGCGTCTTTGTCGTACCCCCGCTGTTCCCAATAGCCGACATGGTCCTCAGCAATGAGTTCAATCCGGTTGAGCCATTTTACCGATTTATAGGCATACATTTGCGGAGTGACCAAACGTACAGGCCCGCCCAGCTGATTCGGAATCGGCTTGCCGTCATGCATGACGGCAACCATAACATCCTCCATTCGCGCCTGTGCAAGTGTCAGGGAGTCCGTATAGACGCCGTCGCCGGAATACAGCTTGATCATCACCGCCTGGCTTTTCACTCCGGCAAGATCAAGCAGCTTGGAGAGGGGCAGACCCTCCCATGTATTCTTGTAGACAGACCAGCCAGTGACGCAGTGGAAATCACTGACCTGCACCTCGCGCTGCAGCTTGACGAATTCTTCCCAGTTCCAGGTGAACTTCTTGTTCACCAGCCCGTCAATCGTAAATGACCAGTTCGAATTATCGAATGCTGGAATATCGGTTACAGTATACACGCGGAAGTTTCCATCGGCCCCTCCCCCGATCGGTGGTACTGAATCTGCCAGCGGAATAGGGTCGGGAATTAGTGTGTTGGCATTGTTTGCTGCATAATCCGCGGTTCCGGGCAACTGAAAAGATTTGCCGATCCAGCGGACAAAGGTCGGTCCGAGCGTTACCGCAAGTCCGGCACCCACAGCGACTTTTATGAAACCGCGGCGGGTATACATCGGCTGCTGAACATGGGCCGCTCCCGGCTGTTTCTGCTCATCATTAGAAGCGGATGCTCCATTAACTGACGTTACCGATTCTGGTACAATAGAGCGTTTCTTCGGTTCTTTGAGCCATTTGACTCTGGTAATAGAGTGGTAGATAATTACCGGAAGTCCAACCCAAGTCAGAAGATCGTGTATAAATAGTGCGGTATTTGCCGCTCTTGGCCCGGCAAGCCTGAATTGCCAGAGTACGACACCCGACACAATCCACCCGATCAATAGGACCAGCACAAAAATCACATTAGCCTTTTGCCCATTTTTGCCCTTGAGCCTTTTCCAGTGTTTTGCAGCAAGCAGTAAATAATAAATGACCGGAATCAGCAGCACCAGTCCAAACGCGATATGTGCCCATTTTAGCCACACCCTGCCCTCACCCAGAAGCTCCCGCCAGAAACCGCCGACCAGCAATAATCCGCTGAGTGCCAGAAACAGGACCAGCCAGGCATTCCACATATGGATGGAGACAAGCTTCTTCCCGTATCCTTTACGAATGTTCGTGAGTGCTTTCTTCAATTGCCATTCCTCCTCAGCCTTCCGCGCTATGACAATTAGTTCAACTTTTAATTAATTGTACCCTAAAAAAGGGCGGTTGGATAATTCTGCTGGCTGTTAAGAGTTTATATCTTCTGCTGTAAAAAAAGCCCACCCTACTCTTAGAGAGAAGGATGGACCCTTAAGGACCTTTTATAGAAGAGAGACGAAGCGATGAAATCATGCTGCTTATTCAGCGGCCCATTTCTCCAGCGTCTTATCATTGGGTAACAGCAGGGCAAGCAGGCCAAGCAGCGGGAGAAAGCCGCAAGCTATGAACACCGTCGCAATTCCGATCCGGTCGATCAGGTCGCCGATAACTACCGAGCCAATCCCACCAAGCCCAAAAGCCAGTCCAGTAATCAGTCCCGAGACGGTTCCGATATTGCCCGGATAGAGCATTTGTGCATAAATGACTGTTACTGAGAAGCTGGACAGCAGGACAAATCCGGAGATGATTAGCAGAACAGCGGCCCAGAAATGGTTTACAAAAGGCAACGCCAGCGCAAAAGGCACCGTACTCACCATAGAGATCAGGATGAGATTACGCCGTCCGAAACGGTCGGCTAGCGGGCCACCGAAGAAGGTGCCTACTGCACCGGCCGCCAAATACATAAAGATGTATATTTGAGCGTCATCGAGCTTCATTCCGTATTTATCCATTAAGTAGAAGGCATAATAGCCGCCGATGGAGGCGCTGTACCAGGAGCGTACAAACACGATAAAGACCAGGATCACGGTTGCGGTCAGGATGCTTTTGCTGCGAGCAGGGTCAAGCGTGCGTCCAGTCGATTTTTTGCGGAACGTATAACCTGCATTAAGCATTTCTTGGTACCATTTGGCCACATAGGTCTGTACGGCTATTCCGGCGGCAGCGATGACGGTGAACCCAAGTGCACCCATCTGCCCAAAGGGAATGAATACCCATTTCATCAAAAGAGGACCCAGGGATTGTCCGGCGTTGCCTCCCACTTGGAAGATGGATTGCGACAATCCCTTGCGCTGACCTGCAGCCATATGAGCTACACGCATGCCCTCCGGGTGGAACGCAGCAGAACCGAAGCCGACAAGCATAACAGAGAAGATGACCAATACGTAATTTCCGGCAAAAGCGAGCAGGAACACTCCGGCGAACGTGCAGCACATCCCCAGAGGGAGCAGGATCGGTCGCGGTTTACGGTCAGCGGCATAGCCGATTATCGGCTGAATCACCGAAGAAGTGATGTTCAGGGCGAAGGATATCCATCCGACCTGTGCATAGGAGAGCAGCATGTTTTCCTTTAAGATAGGAAACATCGCCGGGATAAGGGCCTGAATGGAATCATTGAATAAATGCACAAAGCTTACGGCGAGTAAAATCCGGTAAATAGTATCCTGCTGCAGATTGCGTTGTTCCCGGTCTTTTGCAACTAAAGAGGGAGCAGCGGGTATAGAATTCTTATTCATCTGAGCTCCTTTCAAACGGGTTAATGGGTGAGCATATATATGGAAATCCGATAAATCCTATTTTAGCCACAATCGAAGCGTTATGGGAATCAATTTGTGCTCGAGTCGATCCAATTATGCGTTAATTTATTTTTTTATAAAAAAGGGTTGCAAACATTCCTTCAGCATGATATATTATCTCTTGTGCTTATGAGGCATCGACGCTGAACTTGATCAGCGAAAAAGAAATAAGTTGACAAGCAATACAGAAACATGATATGATCTATTTCCTGTGCAAGAGACATGTCGTTGAAAGCCGGGAGCAAGTTCTTTGAAAACTGAACAAATGGAACGCGTTAATTTTTAAAGATTCATTTAATGAATCGTCAGTTTCAAAATGAGCAATCGCTCTTTTCAATATCTTTTTCGGAAGGTTGTTTTCTCGAAGTAATTCGGGTGAAGTAACCGCTCGGAAAA